>JAGCCY010000039.1 GCA_017651385.1 Lachnospiraceae bacterium | reverse complement strand
GTATTTTCCGTAAGATACAAAGCAGATTATTTTATGGTCGATTTTAAGACTTATGATGAGGTTGATTCGGGTTATATGGGTGCGTGCGAGTATTTAAAAGAAGGCACCGAGCTTACGGTCACCGAATATGTACCCGAAAACACCCAATTGGAAGCTTATGAACTAAGATCCGTAAAGGACAGTAAAGTCACGGTCTATGTTGCTAATCCCGGGGATGCATCCTTTGTGGAGATACCGAAACTTAACTATAAAGGATACAGAGCTTTCGACGAAGATAAAAACCCGCTTTCGATCGAAAACGGGTACTTAAATCTTATAAATGTTGTCGTTCCTAAAGGGTATGAAGGCAATATAACGGTTAAATTTGTACAGCCCTTATCATGGAGGATATCGCAGCTTATATCGCTTGCGGGAATTATCCTTATCATTGTTTATATAAGAAAAAGAAAGCCCGGAGTCTGATGCCCCCGGGTTTTAATCAATCATCGATAACGCTTAATCCCGAATCAAAAGAGGGCATGAGCTTTAACTTAAATAAGTTGAGCTTGTGCTTTTTGTCTATCAAAGCTTTTGTGGCTTCATCGGGAACCTCGATGCCTCTTATGTACTTATCGAGAGTATCGTATTTAAAGCCTAAATTGTCTTCATCGGTCTTGCCGCAAAGCCCGTCCGAAGGAACCTTATCCACGAGTTCTTTGGGAAGTCCCAAATATCGTCCTATTTCTTTGACTTCCGTAACGGTAAAATGGGAAAGGGGTGAAAAATCGCCCGCGGCATCACCGTATCTTGTGGAATATCCGACCCAGTCTTCGGAAAGGTTACAGGTATTTGCAACCCTGCCGTTATGGCTCTGTCCGACCGCATAAAGGGTGGTCATACGTATGCGGGGCGGAATATTTGTGTTCGTCTGCGGTGTTGTATCAAACGGAAGCGCTGACTTAAGTCCTTCGACCGCATCCTTTATGTTTACGATTATATAAGGGATATCAAGGCTATTTACCAAAAGATATGAGACATCGATATCGGACTGCTCTCCGCACGGCATTAAAACACCGATAACGCGTTCTTTTCCCAAAGCCTTTGCACAAAGAGCGGCGGTGACCGAACTGTCTTTTCCGCCCGATATACCCACTATCGCATTACAGCCTTTACCGTTTTCTTCAAAGAAGTTTTTTATCCATTCAACACATTCGTTTGTTTTCTTTTCGACATCAAACATATTAAGCCTCCGTTTTTCTTTGATTATAAAGTTACGAAAAGTCAAGGTCAACAGACGCGTTCCGTAAAATATACTATTTTAATGTAAAAATCCTCTATTTTTTTAAGCATATTTTTGATAATATATCAAAAGCAGTAAAATTTCTTATGAGAAGGATGAAAAGGAGATATTTATGGAGTTTATCATTGAAAAGAACGCGCTTGTGGCAAAAAGAGGCGGAGAGACTTTAAGGATCGAAGCGTGGGGGAAGGACAGCTTAAGAGTAAGATCCACGATGTTTTCGGATTTTACTGACAATGTCTGGGCGCTTACCGAGGATAAGAGCGAAGCATGCGCAGAGGTCAGGACGTTTGAGATCGATCACTGGGTAGGAGACGGTACGATAGATAAGCGTACCAATGCTTCCATTACGAACGGAAGGTTAAGAGCCGAAGTAAATTTTGTGGGTATAATCTCGTTTTTCAGAGACGATAAGCTTATATTGAGAGAATACTATGCAAGCTATGACGGTACCCTTTTAAAGGGAAGCAGATGCCTTAAGATAGTCAACCGTGAGTGGAAAGGTATAATCGGCGGAAGCGATTATTCGCTTAATCTCAAATTCGAAGCCAATAAGGGTGAAAAACTTTTCGGAATGGGACAGTATCAGCAGGATTTCCTTGATCTTAAGGGTTCGGTGCTTGAACTTGCACAGAGAAATTCGCAGATAAGCGTTCCGTTCGCGGTATCGAATTTAGGTTACGGCTTTTTATGGAACAATCCGGCAGTCGGAAGAGTTACATTCGGTAAGAATTATACAGAATGGATAGCGCGTTCCACAAAGGAAATGGATTACTGGATCACTGTCGGCGATACACCAAAGGATATAGTTGCAAGCTATGCTTCCGTTACGGGTCATGCACCCAAATTCCCCGAAGATCTTATGGGACTCTGGCAGTGCAAGCTTCGCTATCGTACGCAGGACGAGGTGCTTACTGTTGCAAGACAGTATCAGAAAGAAGGCATAAAGATCGATCAGATAGTTATAGACTTCTTCCACTGGACGGTCCAGGGTGATTGGAAGTTTGATACAAAATACTGGCCTGATCCGAAGGCAATGGTCGATGAACTTCATTCGATGGGCATAAAGGTAATAGTATCCGTATGGCCTTCCGTGGACAGAAAGAGCGAAAACTTCTATCCGATGATGGACAGAGGACTTCTTATAAAGACGGAGCGCGGTGCCGCACAGACCTATGATTATCAGGGTGACTGCGTGGAGATAGATCCCTTTAATCCCGAGACACGTAAGTATGTCTGGGATGTATGCAAGAAGAACTACTACGATTTTGGCATAGATGCATTCTGGCTTGACAATTCCGAACCCGATTACGGTGTTTATGATTTTGAAAACTATCGTTACTGTGCGGGTCCTGCTCTTTCGGTCAGCAATATGTATCCTCAGATGTACAGCAGGGTCTTCTATGACGAGATGAGCAAGCTCGGTGACGGTACCGTGGTCAATCTTCTCCGCTGTGCATGGGCAGGAAGTCAGAAATACGGAAACGTTGTATGGTCGGGCGATGTTCCTTCGACATTTGAAGCATTCAAAGAACAGCTTTTCGCGGGCCTTAACATGGGTCTTGCGGGTATCCCGTGGTGGACTACCGATATAGGCGGTTTTATGACCGACGACGTTAACGATCCGGATTTCAGGCAATTACTCATAAGATGGTATCAGTTCGCCGTATATTCGGCAGTTCTCCGTATGCACGGAGACCGCGGCCCTTACAATATCCCGCCTCTTGATGACCGCGATTTCGGCGGCGGATATTTACATACCGGTCAGCCAAACGAGCTTTGGAGTTACGGCGAAGACAATTATAAGATCATGCGTCACTACTATGATATACGTATATCCATGCATGATTACATCAAGTCGCTTTATGATGAGGCAAGTACAAACGGTTCTCCTTTGATCCGTACCATGTTCTATGAGTTCCCGAATGACGATAAATGCTGGGAGCTTGAAGATCAGTATATGTTCGGTTCAAAATATCTGGTAGCTCCGATATTTGAGCTGAACAGATTTGACAGGGATGTATATCTTCCCGAGGGCTGCAAATGGAAGCTTACATCCACAGGCGAGGTCTATGTGGGAGGACAGTCCGTAAATGTGGATGCACCGATAGAATACAGTCCCGTTTTTGAGCGTGTTGAGTAAGGTGTTAATATAACTTTAATCAAAATTATCTACAATTGTTTCATCTAACGGAGTAGGATAAGTTTTAGATGAAAGCGACTATTTTTGCATTATCATTGATTTTCTGCACTATATGCGTTGTCTATGGTGCATTGGCGATATTAAGGAGGGGCAGGCTCGGCAGAATGCTGGCGTGCACTTCCTTTTGTTGCGCCCTTACAATGGCTTCGCTTGCGGTCTTTGCGATTTCCGGCTCCGTATATGTAAAAGAATTCGCTTATTGCGCGGAATTTGTGTTCACGGACTGGACGCTCTTTTCATTGCTCGCCTTTGTGTGCGAATATATAGAACGGCCTTTAAAAAGGCGCGAGGCAGCAGTCGTAGCCACTCTTTTCCTTATCGATTCCGCGATCTGTATATCAAATCCGATCAACCATTATGCCGCAGTATTTTCGACGCACGAAATAGGCAATATGATTTATCTGGATGTTGAACGCAAGATATTCTGGAACATTCATTATCTTTATATCTATTTCCTGTGTGCATATATGCTCGGAGCCATTATCTTTAAGATATTTAAGACTCCGAAGCTTTATAAAGGCCGATATGCGCTCATATGTGCGATTTTAAGCAGTATCCTTATTTTTGACGTCTATTTTGCATTGGATCCCAATAACCGCTTTGATATAACCGCATTTTTGATCGCAGTGGCAGTGGCTGTCCTGTATCACTCAACTTATACATTTTTGCCCAAACGTCTCCTTGAAGGGCTTCAGGCTTATGTTAATGACAATATTTCCGATGCGACCATTATCTATGACGATGCGGGAGAAGTATTGAGTATCAATAAAAAAGCGAAAGCCCTGATCGAAACAGAAATATGGAAAAACAGCGAAAATCTGTTGAATTATCTGGGCTTTCCCGATACAGAAGGCAATTTCAGAAAGCAGATAAAAGATAATATCTTCGATATCTTTTACAAACCGATCTATGATGAAAAAGATAAAATACTCGCAAAGACATTTATCTTTACGGATATCACAAGGCTTGAGCATCAGATCGAAAGAGAGCACAGGATCGCTACGATGGATCCGCTCACGGGTGCTTATAACCGTAACGGATTTTTCGAAGCAGCCAATGACTTTTTGTATATCAATGAATCCGATGCCGGCTTTGCGCTTATAGTAAGCGGTATCGTAAACTTTAAGGCCATCAATTCTTCATACGGGACGGCGGTCGGTGACAGGGTACTTAAGTACATCGCGGGCAGGTTTAAGGATTACAATCATAATTATCCGCTTATCTACGGCCGTACCGCAGAAGGCAAATTTTCGATCCTTTTACCGTTTGATTATGTGGATGAGATCGCGGCGGACATGAGTTCGCTTGAGATACCTGTAGACGACGGGCCCGATATACATGTTGATATGTGCCACGGATTTGTGGTGCTTGATGATATAGCAAAGCCTCTCGAACATTATTATGAGAGAGCCCTTCTGGCTTTGGCAGAATGCAAGGACAATCCCCTTGTGGGCATTATGGAGTATTCCTACAGTTTTGAGGATAAAGTCAAAAGAAAACAGGCCATAACCGCCGAAATGCACAGAGCATTAAGAGAAGATCAGTTTTATATTGACATTCAGCCTCAGATCAACTTATCCGACAGGACGGTTTCAGGTGCGGAAGCGCTTGTAAGATGGAAGCATCCGCTTCTCGGAAGGCTTATGCCCAATGAGTTTATTCCGATCTTTGAGGAGAATGGGTTTATAGTCAATCTTGATATTCATGTTTGGGAAATGGCTGCCGCTCTTGCCAAAAACCTTTCGGACAGAGGAATATATTACGGTCCGATCTCGATCAACGTATCGCAGATCGATATTTCCAAGACGGATGTGGTCAATACCCTTTTAAGGATAGTCGAGAAAAACGAGCTCGATCCGTACAGACTTCATATCGAGATAACGGAGAGTGCCTGCACCGACAGAAGAGATCTGCTCATCAGGACTATGGAAAATCTTAGGAAAAACGGTTTCATACTTGAGATAGATGACTTCGGAAGCGGCTATTCGTCATTAAATGCATTGATGCATATGCCTTTTGACATAGTAAAACTCGATCTTGAGTTTATGAAGGAAAAGAATCTTGACGGAAGAAACGGTGTTATTATCCAGTCTATCGTGGAAATGATCCATGCAATGCATGCCGAAGTCATCGTTGAAGGCGTCGAGGATGAAGTCAATGTGGAGAATATGGTCCGGTTCGGCGGAGACGTTGCTCAGGGGTATTATTTCTCAAGGCCGTTATCGCCCGAAGCTTTCAGTGATTTCGTAAGGATACACGGAAAACGATAAAGAATTCATATGATAAAAAAGAGTCGCGATGCGGCTCTTTTTTTGCTATTATAGCCTTATGAAACCAAAGCATTTCAGGGTATTGTTCAATTCAATAATGCTTTTTCTCATCGCAGCGCTGACTCTTATCGCTGCCCGTATCGGAGGCGGAAACGGCAATATCGGTTATTTTCTCAACAATCTCGAAATATCCGTATTTATTCTTTTGCTTTCTTTTTGGGGAATATCCATTCAAAGGCGTATTACGGTATCAAATATAAGGCATGATCTTCTGAATGCACTCGGCTTTATGTTTATCTGGTTTTTTTCAAGATGTCTTAAGTTTCACGCATATCCCGAGTATTCTTTGATGTGGTGCATATGCTGGTACGGCTATTATCTCTGCGAAGTCGGGATAGTGCTCCATGCCTATTTTATCTCGCTTTATATCGGCAGACATCACCGCACCAAAATAACATTAAGAATAGGTGCAGCTGTAGTAACAGCGGCGGTGCTCATGGTCCTTATATATACAAACAACATACACGAGTGGGCATTACGGGTAAAACCGTTAAGCACCGCACCGGAGCACGGCCCGGTCTATTATATGACCGTTATCTATATACTGGTACTGACATTCTTTTCTCTTCTTAACATTTATAAGGCTTATGACGAAAGAAAGATCAGAAGAAAAATGTTCTGGCCGTTATTTGTGCTGTTTTTGGGAATTGTTTATCTTGTATTTTATTATACGGATATCCCGTTTTTTAAGACCTTTGAATTTACGATCACTACAATAGCACTTACCGTTGTCGTATTTGAAAGCCTTATACAGACAGGGCTCATACCGTCAAACAGTGAATATGAGTGGTGTCTTGAAAACTCCTCATTGAAGGTTCAGATCGCCGATACGGATATAAACGTACATCTGAAGTCTAAAAATGTCCATAAGCTGGACAAAGAACTCTTTGCGCATTTAAAGTCACATAATCCCGTTAAGGCGGACGATGATACGGAAATGTTCATAGCAGATATCCCGGGCGGATACGTGACCTGGGAACGTGATATAAGCGAAGAAAATGAAATATTGGATGCGCTTAATGACACACGTGAGGGGATAGAGGCAGCCAATAAGGTCTTAAGGGACAATATCCGTGCCGAAGG
>JAGCCY010000345.1 GCA_017651385.1 Lachnospiraceae bacterium | reverse complement strand
CTTATGGTCGACAAATCGTTACCCGTGACGAGGGCAGTGTCCATGGCTCCCATCTTCAAATTAAACAAAAAGACCGTAAACTTTCGTTTACGATCTCTTTGTTTAAGCTGATGACGGGAATCGGACCCGTGACCTCCGCCTTACCAAGGCGACGCTCTACCGACTGAGCCACATCAGCACTGCGAAGGATATAATAGCACGACATTTCTTTAATTGTCAATGACAAAAAACGAGAGATAATTCTTAAGCCTCGGTTCGGGGTCGAAATGATAATAATCGCCCGTAGAATTCTTGCCGCAGATGGTTTGCATGTTAATATACTGAGACTCTAGAAACCCTTCAATGCTTGCACCTTCAGGCATGTCTTCATCGTATATGCCGTAGGTCTTTGAGAACCATTGGGTTGAAAAGTAGACAGGGTCAGGTTTTTCCCGCAGATATTCCTCGCCGCATATCTCGTTGGTAAGTCTTGCGAACTCTGCCCATTCGGGAGGAAATCTGTTATACCCTCTTGCGTATACATACCCATAGCCCTTATTTTTCCTGTAAGTTAATTTTACGTAATACATGAAATCGCTTTTTGCGTATTCGGAAGCATTGCTTAGATCCTTCGTTGCTTCAATTAAGGCATTAAGCTGTTTTTTTGAGACTCTTTCAGACGGGATACTCGCCGGTATTTTCTCATATGCAGCTTTTCCGTAAGGGCCGTCCTCGCCGGGCGCGACCAGGTAGGAGGCGTCACCGGGATATTCAAGACTGTAGAAAGTGCCTTCGTGGATGTCCGATGTGATGACGGTGATGCTGCAGAGTTCTTTTGGCTTTTCATTTATGACGGATACAAGCTTTCTGATGCCGATCGTCGAAGCAATGATAAGAAGGATGCCTCCGACAGCGATCGCGACGACCTTCCGGTATTTGGTAAAAAGGCAAAGAACGCAGCATATACAGAGAGTTAAAAGAACGGGGATCTTGATAAGGCTTATGTACTTAAATGTAAATTGCGGCTCCTCTCTGTACGGAGGATCATCCATTGACGTAAGCGGGCACAGAATGAGTTCGTCCCAGAATACACCGACGTATTCTATGCATTCCCCGCCGCTGTACGTCTTCTGATACGGCATATTTTTGCCGGTCTTGACGCATACGGTCTCTATCGTAAGGTATAATATCGTGATAATGAGCGATGTGATGATGCTTATTAAAAGAACTCTGCCAAAAGACAGATTTTTTTTCTGATCTTCCCGCATAAAAATCCCTCCACGTGCGCGATAAAGGTATCTAAAGCATATCAAATACCACTATTTGAGTCAATTTGCGCATACGGACAAAAAATAATTTCCCCGGGACTTTTGGGGTTCCGGGGAAATTGGGGAAGGATAAGAATAAAAGTTTTAAACCACTTTTGTAATTTGTAATATAACTTGTAATTTGATATTATACTTATAATTAATTGAACTGACCACTTATTACATTTTAAACGGGGAGAGATATGGATTTTAGTAAGTATGTTGTCTATCCTTTTCAGGAGGACAGCGCTATTAACATGGCCACAGGCTATGCCGAGCGTTCTTACAGGGCGCATTGGCACACTTACGGCGAGATCACAATGGTGGGTACCGGCGAAAACAATCTGTTCAGGGTCAATCAGACCGTGTATACGTTAAAAGAAGGCGACTTTGTGCTTGCCTGGCCCATGGAAGTGCATGAAGTAATCGACGCCGACAGGATGACGACGCTCGTGGTGCAGTTTTCAAATGCGTTTGCCAATTCTTTGTTTGATTTTCAGCGTATAATGCATTTTTATCACGACAAGCACATCATCAAAAAAGATGAGCATCCGAAGCTTTGCGAGGGACTTGCCGAACTCATCCTTGAGATGAAGAAGATATTCTTTGAAAACGGCCGAGATCGTGAGACCAAATGCTGCATACTTCTTATGCGTTTCATGATGCTTCTTGACGATCACAGGAAAGAATTTGTGGAATCCGGCGAAACGTCGGTGGGCTACTCAAGAGAGACATTAAAGAGCATCTTCATGGTGAGCGATTATATCAAGAACAACCTTACGGACGACGATCTTTCGCAGTCCACGATGGCTGCAAAGGCCGGTATCAGCAAAGAGTATTTTTCCAAGATGTTTAAGGAGATAACCGGCACGAACTACAGTCACTGGCTCAATATGATCAGGATCGAAAAGGCCATATCTTTATTCTCGGGAGATAAAAGAACGCTGACCGAGATCGCCATGTTATCGGGATTTCAGAGCATTCCCACATTTAACAGGGTGTTCAAAGAATTTAAGGGGATATCGCCCGGAGAGTACAGAAGCATGTACACCGAAAAAGCTTCGGCGGCAAACGATACGGTGCCCGTATAAAGGATATAAAAGCAAAGTCGGATATAACGGCTTTGCTTTTTTGATTCATTAAATTTAACAAAAATCAATTCTTGTTTTTTCTTTAATTCGGCATTCTTTTCTTCTATTTAAAAGTAAACTTTGCTATAATGAATGAGATTGTGGATTTCTGTAAATTTATGGATCCGCAAAGGGAGTATATAGATGAATTACGGAAGAGACGGAATTAAAAGACGCCAGGAGACGCTTAACGCAAGAGGCGCCAAATGGTCAAGAAAATTTTTGCTTCTTTTGCTTGAAGCATTTTTTGTGGTAGCGATAGGCGGCTCCATCATAGTGGGGGCGCTCGGAATAGGTGTATTTAAGGGCATTCTTGCTTCGGCACCCGATATATCCAAGGTAACCGTTACACCCACAAAGAGATCTTCTTTTATATATGACAGCGAAGGAAAACAGATCTACAAGCTTGTATCGCAGGATGCAAACCGTATCCCGGTAGCATCGGATCAGATCTCCGACAATGTCAAGATGGCCTTTGTGGCGATAGAGGATGAGCGTTTCTATGAGCACAACGGTATAGATATAAAGGGTATTTTAAGAGCCGGTGTATCGGCGATAAAGAACAGGGGTCTCGGTCAGGGCGCAAGTACCATCACCCAGCAGCTTCTTAAGAACAGCGTCTTTACCGACTGGATGGAAGAGGAGAACACCGTCGCCAAGGTAAAGCGTAAGATACAGGAACAGTATCTTGCGATGGAGCTTGAGAAAAAGATGGACAAGGATTCGATCCTCGTCAATTACTTAAATACGATCAACTTAGGCCAGAATACCCTCGGTGTGCAGGCCGCAAGTTTAAGGTACTTTGGAAAGAACGCTTCGCAGCTTACGATATCAGAGGCTGCCACGATAGCGGCGATCACCAAGGCGCCCACATATTATAACCCGATAATCCATCCCGATCATAACGGGGGAAGACGTATAGACGTTCTTGATAAGATGCTTGAGTTGGGCTTCATAACACAAGACGAGTACGATACCGCTTATGCCGACGATCCTTACTCAAGGATCAATTCGGTCAACGAGGTTTCCCAGGAAAGCGCGATCTCTTCGTATTTTGTGGATGCGGTCACCGAGCAGGTCATGGACGATCTTGCGGCTGCGGGATACAACGAATCACAGATATATACGCTTATGTTCAGCGGCGGTATCAAGATCAATTCCACCATGGATCCCAAGATCCAGAAGATATGTGATGAAGAGTTTTCTAACGAGGAGAATTACGCCTCCACAAAGTGGGCGCTCGATTACAGGCTTACGGTACAGAAAGCGGACGGATCTTTGGTAAATCACAGTAAGGAAATGGTCAAGAGCCATTTCAAGGAGCAGGATAAGAGGTTTACCCTTCTTTTCCCCGATAAGGAATCCGCTTACGAGATCATAGAAAGATATAAGGAAGATATTTTGGAGCCCGGAGATGAGATTTATGCGGAGTCGGACGAGATAACCGTTCAGCCTCAGATCTCATTCTCGGTGATCGATCAGCATACGGGTGAAGTCAAGGCCATAGTCGGAGGACGTGGTGAAAAGAACGCGACGCGTGGTTTTAACCGTGCCACACAGTCCATGCGTCAGCCCGGTTCCTGCTTTAAGGTGCTTGCATCCTTCGGACCCGCTATCGATGCCGCAGGCTTTACGCTTGCAACGACCGTTAACGATGCTCCTTTTAACTACTATAACGGAACTCCCGTTTCGAACTGGTACGGCAAGGATACCTATTACGGCCTTTGCAACCTCCGTTACGGTATATACTGGTCGCTTAACGTTGTGGCGGTCAAGACCATTACAATGATCACACCGGAGCTTGGGTATCAGTATCTTATCAACTTCGGCTTTACGACACTCGAAGACAGTAAGCGCGTCGGTGACGATATATTTACCGATATCGGACAGCCTCTTGCGCTCGGCGGTATCACAAACGGTGTCATCAATACGGAGATCTGTGCGGCTTATGCTGCGATCGCCAATAACGGTACATACATAAAGCCCAAATTCTACACAACGGTCGTAGATTCGGACGGAAATATAATACTTGACAACAGAGAGCCCAAAAGTCATCAGGTCATAAAAGAAACAACGGCATTCCTTCTTACCGACGCCATGAAGGACTGTATCGTAAGAGGTACGGGTACCAACGCAAGATTTTCGGGTATGTCCATAGCAGGTAAGACGGGTACGACTTCCGATTCAAAGGATATATGGTTTGTGGCTTACACCCCTTATTATACGGGTGCATGCTGGGTAGGATACGACGATCCCAAAGAACTTACCGATCCCGAGACGAGAGTGGCACAGAAGATGTGGAAGGCTGTCATGCAGCGAGTTCACGAGGAGCTTCCCGATATAGGATTTGACGTACCCGAAGGTATAGTAAGATGTACGGTATGTAAGAAATCGGGACTTTTACCGAACGGTTTATGTACCGAGACTTATTCCGAATACTTTACAAAGGATACGGTTCCCACGGAGACCTGTAATGTGCATTACATGGGCCGTGTGTGCGGTTATGACAATCTTCCCGCCACAGAGCAGTGTCCGTTTGCATATGAAGGTGCGGTCGAGCTCGTACCGCCCGAACCCGACTCGTTAAAGCAGGGTTCCGCAACGCTTGACACAACGCTCGATCCGCTGGCTGCGGGAGCACAGACGCATACACCCAATAATTCGGGTCACTGCCAGCACGATGAGGCATTCTTCTCCCAGCCCAACTGGGAAGAGATATACAATCAGCAATACGCCGAATACCAGGCAAGAGTCTGGGCCGCTCAGGAAGCCGCAATGCAGGCTGCGGAAGGCGGCGGTGAGGGAGGAGAGGCTCCGCCACCCGAAAACGGCGGCGGTGAGTAATGAAAGCGCCGTACAAAGTCCTCCTTGAGGGCAAAAGCGCAGAGACCGAGCTTAAGAAATCAAGATTCATTGCTCATTTACAACCGGTCGAAACCGAAGAAGAGGCTCAGGAATTTATAGCCTCGATCCGCAAGCAATACTATGATGCAAGGCATAACTGTTATGCTTACGTACTCGGCAAGGATGCGGATAAGGTCAAATACAGCGATGACGGTGAGCCCGCTCAGACGGGTGGGCTCCCTATTTTTAATGTGCTCAAGGAGACGGGAGTCAGAAACGCCTGTATCGTAGTCACAAGATATTTCGGAGGCACGCTCCTTGGAGCGGGTCCTTTG
>JAGCCY010000344.1 GCA_017651385.1 Lachnospiraceae bacterium | reverse complement strand
CTTAAAAAAGTTCTGTTTTCTCCTGGCAAATATCAGCCAAAAGATCAGGGGAATCAAAGAAAATAGCAATACCTGTACTAATGCGCCAACGAATTCATTAATAAACATTCCAAACATACCTCGCGTCTCTCCACTTCCATCGTCAATATATCTGAATGATATAACTCCATCACCAATTATACCTGTTTCCATTCAGGATTTAAACATCATTTTGGCTCTGTCTCGATTTGGCATGGTTTGACATGATTTGATAAAAAACGATGTTTTTTAATTTTGTCAACTTTTTCAGTTCCCGCAAATAAACGATATTATTTCTCATCAAACCATGTCAAAACGAGTCAAACCTTATCAGCGGTTTTAGGCAAAAAAATACCCCGAAAGGGATGTCCTTTCGGGGTGCACAACGAGGCCCCTCGATTCCGCTACGCTTCATCTCGGTCGCGACAGTCGTATACCGCGATGCCATTCGCAGACACTTCGTGTCTTGCTCATGTCGCGCGGTCGCGCTATAAAACAAAGGACAAAAAAATGCTCCGGGAAGAGTAAACTCTTCCGGAGCACATATTTTGTCTTTGTTTTGCATCGCTTGTAGTTCGCGCATTATCTCTTGCTGAACTGAGGTGCACGACGTGCCTTCTTTAAACCGTACTTCTTTCTTTCCTTCATACGAGGGTCTCTTGTAAGATATCCGGCCTTCTTAAGTGTAGGTCTGAAATCTTCATCAACAGTGAGAAGTGCACGAGCGATACCGTGACGTACGGCACCTGCCTGACCTGTGAATCCGCCACCCTTTACGGTGATGATCGCATCATACTTGTCAGCTGTCTCTGTAGCTGCAAGAGGCTGACGAACGATAACCTTTAATGTCTCAAGTCCGAAGTAATCGTCAATGTCTCTTTTATTGATAGTTATATTGCCCTTACCGGGTACTAAATATACGCGAGCGATAGAGGACTTTCTTCTACCGGTTCCGTAATACTTTGCTGCTTTTGCTTTAGCCTTAGCCATTGTCCTAATCTCCTTTCAGTCCTCTTAGAATGTTAATACTTCAGGCTTCTGAGCTTCATGCTTGTGCTCGGGTCCTGCGTAAACGAAAAGTTTCTTTAACATCTGACGTCCTAAAGGTCCCTTGGGAAGCATACCCTTAACTGCGGTCTCAACAACCTCAGTGGGCTTTGTAGCCAGCTTCTCGCGAAGAGAAACTTCAGTAACACCGCCAACATAATCAGAGTGACGGAAATACATCTTCTGATCAAGCTTTCTGCCGGTTACTGCAACCTTTTCAGCGTTAACAACTATTACATAATCGCCTGTATCAACATGAGGTGTAAAGGCGGGTTTGTTCTTGCCTCTTAAAACCTTGGCAATTTCACTTGCCATGCGTCCGAGGGTCATATCAGTAGCGTCTACCACATACCATTTTCTATCGATAGTATCGGGATTAGCCATAAATGTCTTCATGTTATTTCCTCCATACAAATTCATCGTAACAAGCGTTTCGATCTATACGCCGTACCGGGGCATTGGATGGGCATATTTATCTCGTCGCACCGAAACATTATATTATAAGCAAAGCTTGAATGTCAAGCCGAAAAATAGGGGTTTTTTAACTTTTTACTCCATAAAACGAAAATCTTTGAGCAAAAGTCCGTGTGCGGGTGCCGTTGGCCCCGCAGCCTCCCTGTTTAACGCTTCCAGAGCGGCTTTGACATAACCTTCGTCTTTTCTCTTTAAACCCACTTCTATGAGTGTACCGGCTATTATCCTTACCATATTATATAAAAAACCGTTGCCGCTCACTCTTATAAAAACTTCATCGCGTTCTTTGACCACTTCGATACCCGTAATATTCCTTACGGTCGTCTCCGCGGTAGTGTATATGCTCGAAAAGCTCTTAAAATCATGCTCTCCCACAAGACACTCCGAAGCTTTTTTCATTGCTTCGACATCAAGGAGTTTCGATACATGATAATAGTAAAGCCTTTTGGTCGGCGGCATGAAATCCGCATTCCAGATCCTGTATTCGTAAGTCTTCTCGGTAAGCATATGCCTGGGGTGAAAGTCATCGGGCACTTCTTTGGACCACACTGCCCTTATATCATCGGGAAGTCTTGTATTTAAGGCAAAAGAAACCTTCTCGCCGGGCATTCTCGCATCCGTATCATAAACCGCCATATTGCAAAGGGCATGAACGCCCGCATCGGTACGGCTTGCGCCTATCACGCGTATTTCCTCCCCATGGATATCGGATAACGCCTTATTAAGTTCTCCTTCGATCGAGGGAGCATTGTCCTGAAGCTGCCAGCCCGAATAGGCCGTTCCGTCGTAGGCAACGCACAAAAGAACACGTTTCATTAAAAAATTATCCTTACAGCTATTATGACAGCAAGATACATGAAAATGGCAAGATACGCCATTGCGTCGTTTTTCTTGTACTTTAAAGGCTTCATCTTGGTGCGTCCGTCACCGCCTCTGTAACATCTCGCCTCCATTGCCATGGCAAGGTCGTTGGCACGTCTGAATGCCGACACAAACAAAGGTACAAGAACGGGTACAAGACTTTTGACTTTTTTAACAAGGCTCTTGCTTTCAAATTCTGCGCCTCTTGCCATCTGCGCCTTCATTATCTTGTCCGCTTCCTCGGTAAGGATCGGAATAAAACGAAGCGCGATCGACATCATCATTGCGATCTCGTGTACAGGGACCTTGATGACCTTTAAAAAGCCGAGCCCCTTCTCCATACCGTCGGTCAGATTATTCGGCGTCGTGGTAAGCGTCATAATGGACGAACCGACGATAAGGAACGAAAGTCTTATTGCCATGAAACCGGCGGTACGTATACCTTCCTTTGTGATGTTAAGCTTCCAGAAACTCCATATTACTTCTCCCTGGCTTAAAAACAGATTACAAACCACGGAAAGGATAAGCAGGAACACAATGGCTCTCATACCCTTTACAATGTACTTAAGCGGTACCTTTGAAAGCTTTATCGCGATGATAAGAAAGATTATCGCCGGAATATAGCCTATGAAATTGTCCGTTATAAAGAGCGAAACAAGGAAGATCAAAGTTCCGAACAGTTTCACTCTCGGGTCCAGTCTGTGAATCGGTGATTCGACAGGATAGTACTGACCCAGTGTTATATCCCGAAGCATTTACTTATAGTCTCCACGGCTTCGGATATATTGATAACATCCGTATCAACATCGAAGCCTTCTTTTCTTAATCGCACCATTGCCTTGGTAACTTCCGGAACCGACAAACCTATCTCATCGAGTTCGCGGGCATGTTTAAACACTTCCCTCGGCACATCGTCGAATATTATACTGCCTTTATTCATAACAACGATCCTGTCGGCATGATCGGCCACATCCTCCATGGAGTGGCTTACCAATACTATGCTGCAGCCGCGTTCTTTACGTATATTATTAAGAATCTCCAGTATTTCGTCTCTTCCCGCAGGATCAAGCCCCGCCGTGGGCTCATCGAGCACAAGCACATCGGGCTCCATCGCAAGCACCCCGGCTATCGCAACCCTTCGCTTCTGGCCGCCCGAAAGATCGAACGGAGACTGATAGAAGTATTCATCTTCTATCCCGACCTGCTTAAGTGCCGCAAAAGCCTTAAGCTCCGCATCCTTCTTTGAAAGGCCTTTATTGATGGGGCCAAAGCAGACATCCGAAAAAACATCCTCGCCAAAAAGCTGATGTTCCGGATACTGAAATACAAGACCCACATCTCCGCGAAGCTTTTTAAGCGAAAAATCGGAATCCGATATATCCTTGCCGTTATAATATATCTCTCCCGAAGTGGGCTTTATAAGGCCGTTTAAATGCTGTACGAGGGTGGATTTCCCCGAGCCTGTGTGACCGATAAGACCTAAGAATTCACCGTCGTTTATCACAAGGTTAATGTCCTTAAGAGCCTTGCTCTCCATAGGAGTATCGGGATTGTAGCTGTACGAAACATGATTGACTATTATCGACATCTTTTTAACGCCTCGCAAAGCTCATCCGCCGTAAGTATACCGTTCGGAATATCAAGCCCTTTCTTTTTAAGTCTGTATGCAAGTTCTGTAACCTGCGGAACCGAAAGTCTCAAAGCTTTAAGCTTTTCCACCTGCGAAAATATCTCCCTGGGAGATCCTTCCATCTCTATATGGCCCTTATCCATTACAAATACCCTGTCAGCATGGATTATCTCGTCCATGTAATGGGTGATGAGTATTATCGTGATCTTTTCAACATCGTTAAGACCTCTAACGGCATTTATGACTTCTTTTCTGCCGACGGGATCGAGCATTGCCGTAGGCTCGTCAAGCACGATGCATTTTGGGTGCATGGCAAGTACGCCCGCAATCGATACTCTCTGCTTCTGTCCGCCCGAGAGACGGTTGGGCGATGACTTCCTGTACTCATACATTCCCACAACCTTAAGACTTTCCTTGACGCGCTCCCAGATCTCCTCAGTGGGTACTCCCATATTTTCGGGGCCGAAACCCACATCCTCTTCGACCACCTGCCCGATTATCTGATTATCGGGATTTTGAAATACCATTCCTGCGGTCTTGCGTATATCCCATACATTTTCTTCAAGTCTTGTATCCTTGCCGTCAACCCATACAGTGCCCTCGGTAGGGTGCAAAATGGCGTTTAAATGCTTGGCAAGCGTTGACTTTCCCGAACCGTTATGTCCCAGTATGGCTATGAATTCTCCGGGTTTCACGTCAAAAGAAACATCGTCAACGGCAGTGGTGATGCCTTCAACGTTGTCATTCTCGTCTCGCCGTATATATTCAAATGTAAGATTCTCGGTTTTTACGATTTCCACTGTAATCCTCTTGAAAAATAGGGTACACTCTACTTATAATCTAAATGATTATACTTAAACAGCAGGGAAAATACAAGAAATCCATGAAAGATAAATTAATTGCGTTCTTTAAAAGAATAGACAAAAAAATATCGCCGTATAAAAAGAACATAATATATCCTGTTCTTAAAATACTGGCGATAATTATCATCTGTGCCCTGATCGTACACTTTGTGGGCGGTCATGAAACGCTTGCACAATATGCCGAGAAAAATCCCGACATAGCATATCATACCGAGCAGATTAAGCCTTAACCGAGCATCATTCTGTCATTTGCAAATTCTGTTCCGCTTACCTCTTCAAACTTGGCAAGCAGATCCTTTACCTGAAGATTCTTCTTCTCTTCTCCCTTAACATCATAGATTATATTTCCGTTATCCATCATGATAAGCCTGTTGCCGTAGGCGATCGCATCTTTCATGTTGTGAGTCACCATTAAAGCCGTAAGATGATTTTCCGTGATTATCCTTTCGCTTATTTCAAGAACTTTAGATGCGGTCTTGGGGTCAAGTGCCGAAGTTTGCTCATCAAGCAAAAGAAGCTTCGGCTGTTTTAACGATGCCATAAGAAGCGTGATCGCCTGCCTTTGACCGCCCGAAAGAAGTCCGACCTTGCTGGTCATTCTGTCCTCAAGGCCAAGATCCAGGCTTTT
>JAGCCY010000343.1 GCA_017651385.1 Lachnospiraceae bacterium | reverse complement strand
GGCTTCTTTCGGTAGCAAGGATCGAGATCACCTTAAATGCACCAAGTTCCAATCTGACGCCTGATGGCATCAATAATATGGAGATCTTAAACGATCCCGGAAAGATTCCCGGAAACAGACCCTTAGTCTATAATAAGACCACTTTCGAAGGCGGTTCCTGTGTCATAATGTTTTATCCTTATGCAGGCAGGGAATTTGATAATTATACTGTAAGCAAGCTTGAATTTATGGCCACGATGGTATTTATGTTCGGCGGAAGAGTCCGTACGAGGAACCTTCTTAAAAAAGCTTTAAGTTCCGATCAGCTTACCGGGCTTCCGAATCTCAACAGTTTTCTTGCATTTATGGGTATGCTCATACAAAGAGGCAGAGCCAATTTCTACAATGCATATTATTTAAACGTCAGAAACTTTAAATATATAAACAAACTGTCGGATCAGCGTACCGGTGATGAGTGTATGGCAGAATATGCCAGAAAATTATCCGCGATCGTGGACAGAGACGAGATAGTTTCAAGACTCGGCGGCGATAATTTTGTGGCGCTTATCAAACGTGATGAGAATGATGCTTTTCTGGATGCCATCAAAGCGATCCCCGTGGATGTAATGACGAAATCGGGTCCGAGGACGGTCATGCTCGGGGCTACCGTCGGGGTATATGAGATCCCTTCGGATATCAGAAATCCTGAAGACATAATGATGCCGATAACGGTCGCTCATACGATCGCAAGGCAGGTCCTTCACAAGGAGTGTGTATATTATTCCGAAAGCCTTGCAAGTCAGTTCTTGATTAGCCAGCGTGTGCTCGTGAATTTTAAGGATGCGTTAAAGAAACACGAATTTGAAGCATATCTGCAGCCGAAGATAGATCTTTCAACCGGAGAAGTATGCGGTGCTGAGGCTCTTGCCAGATGGAATCATCATGGCGAGATCATCGGACCGGGCGATTTTATCCCGCCGCTTGAAAGAGACGGAAGCATATGCGAGCTTGACTTTGAAATATTAAGACAATCCTGTGAGATAATCGAGGGCTGGAAGAGTAAAGGTCTTAATCCGATCACTGTATCGGTCAATCTTTCAAGATGGCATCTCGAAGAGCCGGGGACAGCGGAAAAGATCCTTAAAACGGTCAAAAAATATAATTTCGATCACAAATATCTTGAATTTGAGATCACGGAATCGGTTGATTCAAGAGAATACGAGGCTTTGACTTCGCTTCTTGCAAAGTTAAGGGAAAGCGGATTCGTAACATCGATAGATGACTTCGGTACGGGTTATTCGTCCATCACGATGCTTAAGGATTTTGAACTTGACATACTTAAGCTCGATCGTTCTTTTATCGCCAAGATCGGTGATAAAACGGAAGGATTAAAGGACAGGGTTCTTGTTTCGAATGTAGTGAATCTGGCCAAGCAGCTCGACATGCAGGTACTTGCCGAAGGTGTTGAGACAGAGGCTCAGATGAAATATCTAAAGAAGATCGGCTGTGATATGATCCAGGGCTTTTTATATTCAAAACCGATACCCGTTAACGAATTTACAAAACAGTATATGAAAAAGGATTAAGGAGTTCCCCTTACGGGGAGCTCTTTTTCTTTTACTTAAGGGCAATTCTTTAAAGGATTGCTTGTTTTTAAATTGGAAAAATGATAGGATGTATTAGTTAAAAAACTATAAAGGCAGGAGTAGATATGACACAGTCAAGAACACATAATCTTAATGAATTGAGAATAGAGGATGTTGGCAAACGTGTGACGCTTGTGGGCTGGTATGAGAATATCCGCCGTGTGAGCAAAAATCTGGGCTTTGTTATCTTACGTGACTTTTACGGAACCACACAGATAGTTCCAGAGACCGAAGAGATGATGGAAAAGTTCTTAAGCGTTAACTGTGAGTCCACACTTTTGGTGGAAGGTGTTGTAAGAGAACGTTCCAACAAGAATAATAAGATAGCTACAGGAGATATCGAGGTCGTACCCGAAAGAGTCGAAGTTCTCGGTAAATGTATATACAATGAACTTCCTTTTGAGATAAACAGGTCAAAGGAAGCCGATGAGAACACAAGGCTTAAGTACAGATTTTTGGATCTTCGAAATCCGGAAGTCAAGAAAAAGATCGTAATGCGTTCAAAGATCGTTGCAGATCTTCGATTAAGCATGGCCGAGCATGATTTCCTTGAGATCACGACCCCCATACTTACCGCATCGAGCCCCGAAGGAGCAAGAGATTATCTTGTACCTTCCAGAAATCATCCAGGAAAGTTCTACGCACTTCCCCAGGCTCCGCAGCAGTTCAAGCAATTGCTCATGACATCGGGCTTTGACAGATATTTCCAGATCGCGCCCTGTTTCAGAGACGAGGATGCACGTGCGGACAGATCCCCGGGTGAATTCTATCAGCTTGATATGGAAATGGCATTTGCCAGTCAGGAAGACGTTTTTGCGGTGATCGAGGATGTACTTCCTCCGATATTTGAAAAGTACGGTACTTACAATGTGGCATCCAAGGCTCCGTTCACAAGGATCGCTTATAACGACGCAATGGAGAAGTACGGCTCCGATAAGCCCGATCTAAGGATCAAGCTTCATGTCGACGACGTTACGGATCTTTTGGGTGACTGCGGTTTTGAAGCTTTTGCCGGAAACGTTGTAAAGGCTGTTAAGATAAGTGAGTTTGCAAAGACACGTAAAGAGATAGATGCCCTTTGCGATAAGGTTTTCGTGGCAACAGCCAATAAGACATTCTGGTTCAAACTTGATGAAAACGGCGAAATAGTGGGCGGTATAGCCAAGTTCTTACAGGAAAAGAAAGATGCGATAGTTTCCGCACTTTCGCTTAAGCCCGGTGATTTTGTGGCAGTATGTGCGGGCAAAAAGCTTGTGGCACAGAAGACTGCAGGCACGATAATAAAGACATTCGGTGCAGCAAATGACGCTTCGATAGACCGTGAAAGATATGAGTTCTGCTGGATAGTCGATTTCCCTATGTACGAGATCGGTGAGGAGAGCGGAGAGATAGAATTCTGTCATAATCCTTTCTCGATGCCTCAGGGCGGAATGGATGCTCTTTTGAACAACGATCCGCTTACGATCAATGCATATCAGTATGACCTTGTATGTAACGGTATTGAACTTTCTTCGGGTGCCGTTCGTAATCATGATCCCGAGATCATGGTCAAGGCGTTCGAGATAGTGGGTCTGGGTGAAGAGGATGTCAAGGCCAAGTTTCCCGCAATGTACAATGCATTTTGCTACGGAGCTCCGCCGCATGCCGGAATTGCTCCCGGTGTTGACCGAATGATAATGCTCCTTACCGGTGATGAGACGATCCGCGAGATCATCCCGTTCCCTATGAACAAGAATGCGCAGGATCTTCTTATGAATGCGCCTTCAACGGTAGAACAAAAGCAGCTTGACGATGTACATATCCAGATAGTGATGCCTAAGGAAGACTGACAGATGAAAAAAGCGCTTGTATATGTAAGAGCGGTACTTATCGCTTTTCTTATATGGCTGTTTATGTGTGCGGATATGGGACGGATATATCCAAATATTTACGCACAACCCGAAAGCGGGACAGTAATAAGGATAATAACAGTGCTCCAAAGATTCGGAGCACTGTTTTCCGAGTTTTCGCTTTAAAAGAAGTCCTTTTTGTCATACTGATCGTTTTATGTATATATTTTGCAAAAAAGCAGGTGAAGATACCTGTGATCTTTATAGTTCTCGATATTATCCTTGTTTTGTTTTACCTCTTTTCGGAAAGCTTCAGAGATACGGACTCGAACGCATATTTATTCGGTGATGTCTTTATGTTTATTGTTTCTCTCTTAAGAGGTATGGGTCTGTTCTTTGGGCTTAAGACCGTTTTCTTTTACCTTTTGTCTTTTTTGGATGATGGGAGAGCAAAAGAAAGCGGGGATTTCAAGGGTTCGTATTTAAAAGTTCTTTTGGTTATTTTCATTCTGTGGCTTCCGTGCCTTATCGCCCTGTATCCGGGCGGTTATCCTTTTGACGTACAGATCCAGTTAAGGCAGTTTTTCGGCTATGAAGTTCTTTCGGATGCGCATCCGCCTTTCAATGCATTTTTTGTGGGGAGTTTTGTACGGATCGGTAATCTGATCGGGAACAACACTTTCGGATTCTTCCTTGCGACTTTCATGCATTTTCTGTTTATGCTGTTTACCGTATCGTATGCAACATGGTTTATCGCAAAAAGGATCAAATCGAATGTTTTCTTTTGGACAGTGGTCCTTTTTGTGGGTACAACATCAATGTTTGTTGTATATTCATCGTCTTTGGGAAAAGACGCGCCTTATTCCTGCGGTCTTCTTATGATGGCTGTGTTCTTTGTAAAGATACTTGAAAAGCTTAAAGAAAAGGTTAAGTTAAAGGGCATGGTATACGATGCGGTCCTTTTTTCCGTTTTTTCACTGATCACTTCGCTTACAAGACATAACGGCATATACATTACGATCATTATGCTTGCCGTTATGCTGTTTGTATTTTTAAAAAATTCCGATTCAAAGGGATGTGCTTTTTCCGTAACGGGTATCGCCTGCGCGGGTGCGGTCTTATTCCTTCTGATAAATTATGTTGTATATCCGCTTGCGGGTGTTGAGAGAACATCCGGGGCATTGATATATACAAACATGCTTCAGCATGTGGCAAGGATCAATGACTTATATCCCGACGAGATAACCGATGCGGATATTGCGGTCATCAATAAAGTCGCAGATTACTCTAAGTTTTCGGAAAGATATAATCCGATCACAAGCGACGGCATCAAGTCCGTTACCGATCTTGATGCCGATGATACGGCCGTAAAAGAGTTTAAGAAGCTTTGGTTTGCCAAAGTAAAAAAACATCCCATGGTCTTAATCGATTCCGCATACAATATGACTTACGGATTCTTTGCGCCGGTTTCTGAAAATGTGGTAAATGATTTTTCAAACTGGTATTACGAAAGTGAGTGGCCGGAGTTTGATTTTAAGATCCCGTTCGCGTTCAGTGCCGTAAGAAATCTCTATTCATCGGTTTTATATGTATTTGTATCGCTTCCGGTCGAAAGATTTATCCATAATCCCGGTTTATATTCATGGATATTGCTGTTTACGCTTACTTACATCATTTATAAAAAGAAATATGCCTATATCTGTGCTTTGATACCCGGCATAATGACTTTTTTGGTGTATGCCATAACCCCGTCCTATTTCGGACATCCGAGATACTGCTTCCCGCTTGTGTATGCGGCGATAATGTATATCGGCCTGTGCATATGTTTCGGACGGGAAAACGATAATACAAAGACGGAGACAGATTAAAGCTTATGTCCTTTTCCGGAGTATCCTTTTTATTTGCATATCTGCCTGTTCTTTTGCTGTGCTATTATGTGATCCCGCGTCTTTTCGGCAAAAGAAAGATAACGGCGGAGAACGCAGTGCTTCTTATCGGAAGCATTGTTTTTTATGCATGGGGACAGGGCCTTGTGGTCATTGTTCTTATCGGATACTGGCTTTTCAATCATTTTATCGCTCTTAAGCTTGATAAAGACAGCCGTTTAAAGAAGCCGCTCCTTATAGTGACGGTGGCGGTCGACCTTTTGGGACTGTTTATATATAAATATTTAAATTTTGTTCTGGATCTTATAAGCAGGATATCCGGTTTAAATATTCAGCCTCTTATTCCTGTTCTTCCGGTGGGCATTTCTTTTTTCACCTTTCTTTCGCTTTCCTATATTCTGGATGTATATAACGGAAAGGTTTCCGCATCAAAGGATCCGTTAAAGACAGGACTTTTTATCACCATGTTTCCCACGATCCTTTCGGGACCGATAAACCGCTATGAGAATGTCGAAAAAGTCTTTGACGAAAGAAAAGTATCGGGTGAAGATTTTTATAACGCGGTAAGAAAGTTTCTGTTCGGCCTTATCAAAAAAGTTCTTATCGCTGATACATTAAGTATCGTGGCAGACAGGATCTTTGAACATGTAAATGCGGGCTATGATACTGCGGTTTCGCTTGCATGGCTGGGTGCGATCGTATATACTCTTCGGATCTATTATGATTTCTCGGGTTATTCGGATATGGCCATAGGACTTGGAAGGATGTTTGGTTTTGAAATACCCGAAAACTTCAATTATCCGTATATTTCCTCATCGGTCAAAGAATTCTGGCGCAGATGGCATATATCTTTAAGTTCGTGGTTTAAGGATTATGTTTATATACCGCTTGGCGGAAGCAGAAGAGGAAACGCAAGGACATATATCAACCTTTTTATCGTCTGGCTTCTTACCGGGATCTGGCATGGCGCAGGCCTTACTTTTATAGTCTGGGGACTTATGTATTTTCTGGTACTCTCTCTTGAACGTCTTACAGGCTGCGGGGTAAAGTGGAAGCTTCCGAAGGCTTTGGGAGTTTTGTATACGATGATCGTGGTAACGGTAGGGTGGGTCATTTTCAGGGCACCGACGCTTACCGATGCATACAGATTTATACGAAGGATGATCGGACTTAATGTATCGGGTCTTTGGGATGCTTATACAACGCATTATATTTTGAACAATGTTCTTTTACTTGTAATATCGATAATATTTGCGACACCTGTCATGAAAAAACTTGATAAGTGCAAATGGCTTACGGATCTGATACTTTCGATCCTGTTCCTGATCTCGATAGTGTATACGGTTAAAAGCGGGTACAGCCCGTTCATATATTTCAGTTTTTAGGTGAATATGAAGAAACTTAGTGTTTTCTTTCTGGCGGTCATCATTCTTTTTACGGGGATAAACATAGCCGACAGGGAGACGGAGAATCTTAACTTAATAAGGGATGATGCCGTTAACGCATGGGGCTTTATACAGAGGGTGCTTTTAAAGAGCGAAGCATACGGAAGCGCTTCCTATATGGACGTTTATCGTCTTGATAACGGGGTTTCGGCAGCGAGAGATGTTAATGAAAATCTTAACGGCTTATATGAAGGAGTACCTTCCGGGAAAGCATTGGCCGATGAGATCGGAGCTGAGTTTTTGTTTGTTGCTGCACCCGAAAAGCAGAGAGAAGAGGATATTCCTGCGGGAATAGTGGATTTTTCCGCTTCAAAATATGATTCAGCCATTTCATATCTTTCGGACTTAAATGTGTCATTTATCGATATGAAGTCGGTTTTTGAAAGCATGCCCGGTGACTGGTATTCGTATTTTTACAAAAGCGACCATCACTGGAACAACGAAGGTGCTTTTATATGTGCGGCAGAGATCTCGGAATATATCAAAGACAGCGGATTTAATGTATGCAGGGATCTGACGCTTAATGATTTTACGATACAAAAATATGATAAGACCCATCTTGGAAGTGCCGGTAGATTTTCGGGGATATATTACGGCGGTGTTGACGATGTTTCCCTGTATCTGCCGTCCTTTGAGACCGAATTTGAAGTAAGGTATCCTTCGTCGGATGCGGTTTATGAAGGTGATTTTGAAACAAGCATGGTGCGATATGAGTTCCTGGACGGATACAGTTTTTCAAGATACGGGCATTATGCATATCTTGGCGAAGACTGTGATCGTGTTGAGATAAAGAACAGACTTTTTACCGATGGTGCAAGGGTTGTAATGGTAAAGGATTCATATGCCGTCCCGGTCGCAGGTTTTCTTTCTTTGAACGTAAGCGAGCTTGATATGATCGATTTAAGATATATTGATGATTCTTCCGCAAAAAGCTATATTATAGAGAAGGATCCGGACATCATAATATATCTTTTTGAGCCGGCCAGCTACGGTGATGCTAAAAATATGGTTCCGTAAAAGGATATGAAAATGACATAAAAATGTTCCTATGAAGAACTAAAAAAATAACGCCGAAGGTTATCCCTTCGGCGTTTTGTTTTACATGCCTCTCTGTTTTTATCTGCCATGATGACTTTTTTCATTGCTTCAACGGCTACTTTAACGGACATTGAAGTATCCTCGCTCATTTCCTGATCAAGGCCGGCGGCTTCTCTTTCCTGGTTCCAGATCACATGGAAGCATGAGCCTGCACGGCATTTAAGCGCATTGGCTATTACGAACAGTGCGGCCGATTCCATCTCTGAAGCTTTTACGCCAAGTCTCTTCCAGGATTCCCATTTGTTTAAAAGTTCATAGCTTACAGGGCTTTTTTTAGGAGAGTGCTGTCCGTAGAATGAGTCCTTGCACTGGACCACTCCCATATGGGTAGTGTTTTTAAGTTCCAAAGATGCTTCTTTTAACGCCATTGCGATATCGAAGTCGGATACGGCGGGGTATTCTATTGGAGCATATTCAACGGAAGTGTGTTCATAGCGGATCGCACCGGTGGCGATCACTATATCACCCGATTTTACGTCAAGATCGATGCCGCCGCAGGTACCTGTGCGGATAAAAGTATCCGCTCCGACATTGTGGAGTTCTTCGACACATATTGCGGTTGAAGGCCCTCCGATACCGGTCGATGCGGCTGTAACCTTTTCTCCCAAAAGATAACCGGTAAATATGTTGTATTCGCGATTATAGGCAATCTGTTTGGCATTTTCGAAATGCGCGGCGATTGCAGGTATACGTCCGGGATCTCCGGCAAGAATGACATATTTGCCCACATCGCCTTCCACACAATGTATGTGAAATTGTTTTTCAAGCTCCTGCATGGTAACCTCCCTTGT
>JAGCCY010000342.1 GCA_017651385.1 Lachnospiraceae bacterium | reverse complement strand
CGGCACTTTCAAGTTTCCTTATTATGCCTTTTATGCCATCAAAGTTTTCGGGATTTGTAAAATGTATCGCGATCTTTATATCGGGATTGCCGTGGGCCTCGCCTGCTTCAAGAACAGCCCTTCTTCCTTCTTTTACTATAGCGCTTGCCGCAGACCATTTGGTCTCACCGCTCATGCCGGTCGTAGTCTCATTACCGAGCTGCACCATACCCACATCCGCACCGGCATCAAGGATCGTATTCATGCTTGCAAGTGTATATTCATAAGCTTTTTGGGCTTTTTCTTCAACGCTTAACCCTTCCCAGTCTTTCGGAGCCATCTGTTTTGAAGGATCGGCCCAGAAGTCGCTGTAATGAAAATCCACCAAAAGCTTCATGTTATACTCTGCCGCGCGCCTTCCTATTTCGGCCGCAACATCTGCATCACAGTTTCCTCCGCCGTAACCGTTTCCGTTACTGTCATAGGGATCGTTCCAGACTCTTACTCTTACGTAGTTGACCCCTGCATCGGCAAGTATCTTAAAGATATCTTCTTCCTCGCCGTTTAAGTTCTTATATGTTACTCCCGACCTTTCTTCGGAAAGAACACTTGAAATATCCACGCCTCTTATAAAGTCATCTCTTATGCCTTCGACAGGCTCCACGAATATACCCGCCTGCTCGCTTTGTGTCGGAGCCGCATATTCATATCCCGGTTTACCGGGAATATCATCCATTTTATCCCCGCACGCTGAAAAGCCGGCGCACAAAACTGCCCCGACCATTATAAATGCACTTATTTTTGCGGATATCTTTCTCATCATAAGCCTTAGAATAACCTCACGGAATCCAAATAAAAATCGTTTTTGCGCAAAAATGTTCAAAACTTGCGCAACCGCTTGCTCAAATACAAATTATCACATCATCATGCCACTGTCAAGCATGTAAAAAAGTAAAAACAAACCCCTGCAGGGATCGGCCTGCAGGGGGTCATATATCTTTGATATTCCTTTTGTTCTCTATTTAACTGCCTTTTCAAAATCCGATGCCGGATGCTTGCATATGGGACATATGAAATCATCGGGTAATTCCTCGCCCACATACTCATATCCGCAGATCTTGCAGCGCCAGACCGTCTGGCCGTCTTTTGTCTTTCCGACAGCTTCGGGCTTCGGCTTAATGTTTTCCTGATAATATGTATATGTTGCCGAAGGTACATCGGCAAGAACATCCATATCGGTAACATCGGCAATAAACAATGTATGCGTTCCCAGATCGACTGTATTTACGACCTTTGCGGAGATATATCCGTTGGTGCCTTTTGTAATTATCATCGTACCGTTTTCCGCTCTTTTGCAGTCGTTAAAAACCGCAAATTTATCCACATCTCTTCCCGACTGAAAACCAAAGTGTTTAAAAAGATCGAATGATGCGGCTTCACTGATGACCGAGACCGTAAATACGCCGGTATCCTTTATCATGTCATGAGTGAAATTCGATTTGTTGACGGCAAGTGAGATCCTGTTGGGTTCGCTCGTAACCTGTATCGCGGTATTTGTGATACACCCGTTGTCTTTTCCGTCGCGATTGGCCGTTACCACAAACAGCCCGTAGCTTAACTTATACATTGCTGCTTTGTTCATATATCTCCCTCCAATATTTGTGAACAGGTTGCCTGTTAGTCGCTACTTTTATAATACACTCAATCGCGTAATGATTCTATCTCTTTCAACTCATCGACGCTAAAATAATAATGATTTCCGCAGAACTGGCAATTTACCTCTATATCCTTGCCCGCACTTATCATATCCTGCATCTCATCGTGACCCAGAGAATACAGTCCCTTCGCAAAACGGTCCTTTGAACAGTTACAGTAAAATCTTGTATTAAGCTTATCCGTTATCTCAAGATCAAGCCCGTCAAGGAGTATACCCAGCAATTGTTCCGGACCGTTTCCTTCTTCCAGAAGTTTTGTGACAGACTTAACTCCCTTTAGATTCTCCTCAAGCCTGCTTATGACCGAATCCTCGCAGAAAGGCATAAGCTGCAATATGAATCCGCCTGCTTCCTTGACCGTGTTGTCCTTCTCCATGAGTACACCCAGACCGACGGTTGAGGGGATCTGTTCCGACTCCATAAAATATGATGTAAGATCTTCGGCGATCTCGGATGTGGTGAGCATGGTCTGACCTACATAAGGCTCTTTAAGGCCAAGATCCTTTATCACCGTGAGAAAACCGGGACCCAAAGCGCCTCCCACATCAAGCTTTCCAAGGGAGTTAGGCGGAAGCATGACATTGGGATTTATGCAATACCCCTTTACGTTTCCGTGAGAATCGGCCGTAACCGTAAGTCCTTTGGCTTCTCCTCCGCATTCAATCTTTAACGTAAGAATATCCGCATCGCCTTTTTGCATGACGCCCATCATGGCCCCTGCCGTTAAAAGGCGTCCCAGAGCTGCAGTCATTATGGGGCTTGTATTATGCGCTTTCCTTGCAAATTCGGTAAGTTCCTTTGTGGTAGCGGCAAAAGCTCTTATGCTCGCATTGGCCGCCGTTGCTCTTATTATATAATCGCTCATTTTCCGTTTTCCCTTGCTTTTATGATTATTCTCTCGCTTGTGTCGGAAGGTTCCTTATATGTGTCGGCATCATACGCATTTAAAAAAACTAGCCCTGCTGCCTCAATAAGCTTTTTCATCTCATCAAGCGTATAGCCGCGTTGTACATGTGTTTCATCAAAACGTCTGTACAATCCGGAGTTCTCCTTTGTAAAGAATGTAATATCATACTGATTGATCGATGTTTCTTCATCATAGAAATTCTCCCAGATAAAAGAAGCATCGTCATCTGCCTCCGCTATCGTGCGATCGCCTATGACTTCGGCATATTTATATACGGTATTAAAATCAAAAAGCAGTATACCTTTGGGATCCAGATAGTTGTTACACAGTTCAAATACCGTTTTAAGTTCTTCGGGCTCTGCGATATAATTGACCGAATCGCATACGCTCACAATCGCTTTTACCGTACCGTAGAGTTCAAACTCTCTCATGTCCTGCAGAAGATACAGTATCGAATCATCCTTTTCATGCGATTTTGCGACATTTAACATATCCTCGGAGAGGTCGATACCTATAAGGTCATAACCCCTGTCGCGAAGCCTTCTTGTCATTGCGCCGGTCCCGCAGCCCAAATCGCACACAAGCCCGTCTTTTATGCCTTCCTTATTAAGTTCTTTAACAAAAAAGCCGCACCATTCATCGTACGGAGTATCCTCCATAAACCTGTCATAAAGTGCGGCAAAATCAGTATATGCTTCCAAGTCTGCCTCCCGTGAGCCTTAACCTGCCATCAAAGAAGGAATCCGAGTGCCTCATAAAAGAACGCGTAGATGACACCGACAATTATACCTGCGAGAAGAACCCCGCATAAGACTGCGATGACGCTCTTTTTAAAATCCATGTCAAGAATTGACGCGGCAAGAGTCCCGGTCCAGGCACCGGTTCCGGGAAGCGGTATCCCGACAAACAAAAACAGCGCCCAGTAAAGGCCTTTTCCGGCTTTTTCTTCGAGTTTTGCCCCACCCTTGTGCCCTTTTTCCAAACAGAATGTAAAGAATTTACCGATGACCTTTTTATCTTTTCCCCATTCAAGCACTTTTCTGGCGAAAAAGAAAATGATAGGAACCGGTATCATATTGGCGATCACCGCGATCACACATGCAAGAGGGAAATTGATCCCATCCACAGAATAAGCATAAGGAATGGAACCTCTTATCTCAATGAGCGGAACCATCGAGATAAAAAAGACCCAGAAATATTTTTTCCACATTATCGTAAAACCTCCTTCAGCGCTTCGATCACGACACGCATTTCTTCATCGGTTCCGATCGATATACGCATATAATCCTTAATACGTTCCCCGTTAAAGCACCTTACAAGAATATTGCGCTTTCTGAGTTCTGCGGCGATATCGTCACGACTCACGGGTCCATCATATTTGGCAAAAATAAAGTTTGTCCTGCTGTCGGGGAAAGAGAAGTTAAGTTCTTTAAGAGCTTTCTTGGTACGTTCCCTGGTGTCTATGACCTTTGCGCAGGTCGTCTTAAAATACTCATCGTCTTCGACCGACAACTTCCCGAGTTCCAGTGAAGGCATGTTCATCGTATAGGAATTGATCGAAAACTTAACATCGGACATATACTTTATAAGCTTCTCGCTTCCGATCGCATAACCTATCCTTAAGCCTGCCATGTTCCTGGACTTTGAAAAAGTTCTGACCACAAGAAGGTTTTCGTACTTATCGATAAGCGGAAGTATCGTTGTGCCTCCGAAATCCACATAGGCTTCATCGACGATCACCACACTGTCCTTATTCTTTGAAACTATCTCTTCTATTACCGAAACATCAAGTTCAAGACCCGTCGGAGCATTCGGATTGGCGATCACGATACCGCCGTTTTCCTTAAGATAATCATTTTTATCTATGGAAAAATCAGCCTTTAACGGCATAATCTCATACGGTATATGATAAAGATCCGCCCAGACATCATAAAACGAATATGTGATATCCGGGAAAAGTATGGGAACGTCTCCGTTAAAAAAAGTAAGAAACGCTACCGAAAGCACATCATCGGATCCAACCCCCACAAAAACCTGTGAGGGCTTAACCTTATGATAACCCGAAAGCGCATCGACCAGTAACCTGCAGTTTGGATCGGGATACAGTCTGAGATCACCGTATTTCAGATCCTTTAATCTCTCTCTTACCGCAGGTGCCGGCGGATAAGGATTCTCATTTGTATTAAGCTTTATGAGATTATTTATCCTGGGCTGTTCGCCCGGGGTATAAGGCACAACCTTACGAACTTTGTCTTCCCACATTGATCTGTCCCCAATCGGAAAAATTAAACCTTATTTTGGTGTTTCCAAAGAAGTATATCGTATTGTGTCCTATTTTACAAGCATATTACCCCGGGCTCAATTTAAGACCTCAGCCGTTATACACAAAGCTCAAGCCGTCATCCGCCACAAAAGGAGACCTTGATCCGTCCACGTCGACCACTATATCTCTGCCCTTCTTAAGCAATCTTCCGAACGGTGAATAAAATATCCTGTATTTCGTGTCTTTCTTAAGTTTTTCCGCAGGAACCCTCACAAACATTTTCTTCTTATCGGTGACAAGCCTGACTGCCGAAACGGGTTTTAATTTTCCGTTTTCGGTCGTATACACGTAACTAAATGTCGTTAAAAGAATAAGCGCGATCAAAAGAAGAAGGATTCCCATCATCATAAATCCCGCAGGGGAGCCAAGCAGCGCCCTTATTCCCGAAACCTTCGCCGCGGGAGCCGTCTCAACCGGAACGGTTGTCTTAACTATCCTCTTTGTATCGGTATCTTTTGGAGTCTTATCATTTACGCTTATAAGATTTCCCGATACATCATTTAAAGATATGTCGCCGCCGGAGATATCATTTAAGGAAACATCGTTACCCGATACGGAATTTTCGGAAATATCGGCAATTACCGTTTCTTCTTTCTTTGAGTCCCTGTCCTTTTTCTTATCATCCTTAGAGCCAGTGTCTCTTCCCTGATCGTTTTTGTTCTTTTCTCCTGCTTTTTCATCCTTCTTTTTGGCATCTTCCGAAGCCTTACGCTTAGCTTCCTCTTCGGCTTTTTTCTTTTCTTCTTCGGCTTTTCTCTTTTCCTCTTCGGCCCTTTGTCTTTCTTCGGCCTCGCGTCTTTCTCTCTCGATCACCTGAGGATCGCGCCCTATATTCGAAACTGTTATCGAAGTAGTGGATGTGTTGCCCGCATTATCCGTAACGGTTACCGAATATGTGCCGTTTGAAGTTACTTCCCACGAGCTTGCTCCGCCGATTCCGCCGCCGTTAAAAGAATAACCCTGTATTCCTGAAGCATCGTCCGATGCCGAAGCACTTATGGTTATCGCGCCTTCCGTCCATGCATCGGTATTCTTTGAAAGCGATAATGAAGGAGCTGTCTTATCGATATTTGAAACCGTGACAGACTCGGTCACGCTCTGTCCGTTTGAACCCGTAACTGTAAAAGAATATGTACCGTTCTCGCTAACTTCGGCAGAGTCTCCGCCACCGCCGCTG
>JAGCCY010000341.1 GCA_017651385.1 Lachnospiraceae bacterium | reverse complement strand
TATTATGATCAAAATTTTTCTTGTCGAAGATGAATATGTGGTGCGTGAAGGCATCAAGAAAAACGTGGACTGGACCGCTCACGGTTATGATTTTGTGGGCGAGGCTGGCGACGGTGAACTTGCGCTGCCCATGATAAGGGATTTAAGGCCCGATATTCTTATAACCGATATACGTATGCCTTTTATGGACGGTCTTGAACTTTCAAGGCGCGTAAAGACCGAACTTCCCGATACAAGGATCATCATTCTTTCGGGATATGCGGAATTTGAATATGCCAAGGAAGGTTTAAAGATCGGCGTTTCCGAATATCTTACAAAGCCCATAAACAGTGAGGAATTGTTGCATTGTATCGATGTGGTCGCGGCGGATATCATAGCCAAGAGAAAAGAACGCGGTGTAAAAGAAACCTTTGATATGGTCCGGGGCGATCTTATGGACCGCATTAAAGAAATGTATTCCGATATCGGACTTAAGGACGATGATTTCAACGCGGCAAATATAGATCCCGAGGCCGTGAACATAAAGCGTGCGGAGGCCTTTTTAAAGACGGGCCACATATCGGACGTTGAGAACTTCGCGGACCGTTATCTTGAAGAACTTAAGGATTCGGTAGATTCTTTCATATTCAGACAGTACATAGTGCTCGGCCTGTATTTCTGTGCCGTTTCTTTTATTGAAGGACTCGGTGCCGACAGAAGCGAGATAGAGGCTCCGGATCTTAAAAAAGGTACCGTTTCGGACAGGGATAAGACCAGAAAATACATAATAAGGGTATTTAGCGAAGCCATTAACACAAGAGACAGGCTTACAAAGGGTAAGTACGGTTCGGTCCTTGACGATGCGGTCGCTTATATAGGGGAGAATTACAGTGATACCGAGCTTTCTCTCAATACTGTCGCCCGCGCCGTCAACGTTACGCCGAATTATCTGAGCAATCTTTTCAGCCAGCAGATGGGTGTGAATTTTGTAAAATACATAACCGATTTAAGGATCGAAAAGGCCAAAGAACTGCTTTTGTGCACATCCATGAAGAATTCGGAGATAAGCGAGAAGGTCGGGTATGCCGATCCGCACTATTTTTCTTCTTTATTCAAGCGTACGACCGGCAAGACGCCCACGGGATTTAAGGAGGGCGGAACATGATAAAGAGGCTTAAACGCATGATCACGGATCTGCCTCTTGCGTCGAAGATAAGGATATCTTATTTTGTGGTCCTGGTGCCTACCGTAATACTGATGATCATTTTCTTAAACAGTCTTATCAAAAGCAACAGAACTTACGAAGACATGATTGAATCCGCCGTTGTGGCCAGCGATTTCAGTCTCGATTTCAAAAAGGATTTCGATTACGAGACATATCTTGTAATAGTGGGCAACAAGACGTTTGAGGAATCGGGGCTTGATGAGCTTTTGGACAAGGCCAATGAGGTTGTAAAAGAACTCGAAGGCATAAGCGTGTCTTCGGACAACGCGGACAGGATCGAAGCGATCAAAAAATACCTTGTAAACCTTGATACATATAAGACCCGTATTGCGGACAACCTTTCCGTCGGCAACAGATACGCGGAAAATATCGAGATATGGGAAAACGATGTTCAGATCGTGACCGGTCTTATAAGAGAGAGTATCCTTCAATATATATATTATGAAATGGAAGCCCTCGATGAGGCCAGAGCCGAATATCAGAAATTCAACGTAAGTCTTATACGTGCAACCGTTATCGCCCTTTTGGTCATTACGATCGTCACCATGGTTCTTTCGATCATCATATCCCGAAGCATCACAAGCCCGATAAGAAGGATAAGCGCCGTTACCGACAAGGTTGCAAAGGGAGATCTTTCCGTGAGATCGAATGTCAGATCGTCCGATGAGGTCGGTGTTCTTTCGGATTCGCTCAATACCATGATCGACAAGATAAACGATCTTATAAAGCAGGTTACGACGGAACAGATCTCGCTTCGAAAGACGGAGCTTGAACTTTTGCAGGCTCAGATCAATCCGCATTTTCTGTACAATACGCTCGATACCATAGTATGGCTTGCGGAAGGCAATAACGAAAAAGAAGTAGTGCATATGGTAAAAAGCCTTTCCGACTTTTTCAGGGCGGCTCTTAACGAATGCCGCGATGTGGTACCCGTAAGGGATGAACTTGTGCATGTAAGGAGCTACCTCGAGATCCAGCAGGTACGTTATCAGGATATATTGAGTTTTGATATAAATGTTCCCGATTCCGTCACCGGCTATGCCATACCCAAGATCTCTCTTCAGCCGCTTGTGGAAAACGCACTTTATCACGGGATAAAGAACAAACGCGGCGGAGGTAAGATAAGCGTCTATGCCGACGAGGACGAGAATTCTTTTTCCGTATACGTAAAAGATAACGGCATAGGAATGACCCCGGAAAGACTTTCGAAGGTAAGAGAAGGCATCAAGGGAAGTGAAAAGGGCGGAGCAATGTTCGGGCTTTACAGTGTAAACGAACGAATACGCCTTAAATTCGAAGGAGACTACGGGGTAAGCGTCGACAGTGTATATAATGAAGGAACGACCGTAAGAGTAAGACTTCCCAAACAGTTTATGGCAGCCGCAGATTAAAAAATCCAACCCAAAACTTAAAATATTCAACCTCCCCTGTAATTATCCGTTAATTTTTGAAAATAGTTTCGTAGAAATTGGGTGTGATGTTTTACACGAATCTAGTAACATCAGATTAACGGGAAATGGTTCCCAGACTTTTTCAAAAACTACAAGGGAGGTTTTTCAATGAAAAAGAGAATTTTAGCAGTTCTTATGGCATTAGTTATGGTGCTCTGCGTTGCAGGCTGCGGTGGCGGCGGTGCAGCAAAGAAGGGTAACGGACTTATCAAGGTCGGCATCATCAACAACGACCCCAACGAATCCGGTTATCGTACAGCTAACGACAAGGATCTTAAGGCAACATTCTGTGAAGCAAACGGCTATGAAGCTTCTTTCGCTTACAGCTTAAAGAACGATGAGCAGATCACATATGCTCAGAAGTTCATCCAGGACGGTGTTGACTACTTACTTCTTTCCGCAGCTGATACAGCAGGCTGGGATTCGGTTCTTAAAGATGCAAAGGATGCAGGCATCCACGTAATCTTATTCGACCGTACTATCGATGCAGATCCTTCACTTTATGATGCTTCTATCGTTTCCGATATGGCAAAAGAAGGCGATACGGCAGTTAACTGGTTAAAGGGACAGGGATTATCCGAATACAACGTAATCCACATCCAGGGTGTTATGGGTTCCGCAGCTCAGAAGGGCCGTACAGGCGCTCTTGATGCTCAGGTAGCAGCAGATGCAAGCTGGAATCTTGTTACACAGCAGACAGCAGAGTGGAATGCAGAAAAGGCACAGCAGATCGTTCAGTCGGTTATCGACTCCGGCGCTTCCTTCAACGTAATCTACGCTGAGAACGACGATATGGCAAAGGGTGCTGTAGCAGCACTTGACAAAGCAAACATTTCTCACGGCGTTGGTAAAGACGTCATCGTTATGGGCTTTGACTGCAACAAGTGGGCACTTCAGGAACTTTTAAGCCAGAACTGGAACTACGACGGACAGTGCAATCCTTTCCAGTCCTCTTATATCGACGAAGTTATCAAGACTATCGAATCCGGAAGTTCACCCGCACAGAAGACCATCATCATGGATGAGAAGGGCTTCGATGCATCTACTATCACAGCAGAAGATGTTGAGAACTACGGTATCTAATCACATTATTGTTTAAAGTTAATGCGGCGCGGCGGAAATCGCTGCGCCGTATTTTAGAAGTTGGGAGAACGAAAGGAAAGTCACTCCATGAATGAAAATTCCATTCTTGAAATGAGAAATATAGATAAAGTTTTCCCCGGTGTAAGAGCACTCTCGGGTGTGGATTTTACTTTAAGAAAAGGTGAGATACATGCTCTGATGGGTGAAAACGGAGCCGGCAAATCCACGCTCATCAAGGTTTTAACCGGTGTATATCCCAAAGACAACGGTGAGATAAGAATGGCGGGTCATGATAAGCCCGTGAACATCAAGTCTCCCGAGGATGCACAGAATATAGGCATAAGTACCGTGTATCAGGAGATTACGCTCTGTTCAAACTTATCCGTGGCGGAAAACATTTTTATAGGTCGTGAGAAGAGCTTTTTCACAAACTGGAAAATGAGGAATAAGCGCGCGGGAGAGATCCTTAAGTCACTCGATATTCCCGCATCACCCACTCAGCAGCTGGGTACCTGCTCGATCGCGGTCCAGCAGATGGTTGCCATTGCCAGAGCGGTTGATATGGAATGCAAAATACTTATTCTTGACGAGCCTACATCTTCACTTGACGAGCAGGAAGTTGCAAAACTCTTTAAGCTTATGCGCGAGCTTAAGCAAAGAGGCGTAGGTATAATCTTCGTAACCCATTTCTTAGATCAGGTTTATGAGGTATGCGACCGTATAACGGTACTGCGTGACGGAAAACTCGTGGGCGAATATGAGATCAAAGATCTTCCGAGACTTATGCTCGTATCCAAGATGCTGGGTAAAGAGCTTGACGATATGTCGTCAATTAAGAGCGATAACGGCGGTTATACGGGAGAAGATAAGGATAAGATCTTATTTGAAGCGGAAAATCTCTCAAGTGTGGAAGCGGTCAATCCGTTTGATTTCCACATAAAGAAGGGTGAAGTTAACGGATTTACCGGACTTTTAGGTTCAGGGCGAAGCGAAAGCGTACGTGCGATCTTCGGCGCAGACAGGGTACTCAGCGGAAAACTTAAGAAGGATGGCAAGGATATCAAGATCACAAAGCCCATCGACGCTATGAAGAATAAGATAGCTTATCTGCCCGAGGACCGTAAGGAAGACGGAATCATCGGAGATCTGTCGGTAAGAGAGAACATAATCCTTGCACTTCAGGTGCTTGAAGGTTTCTTTCACCCGTTTTCAAGAGCCAAGGCCGAAGAGTTTGCCGATGAATATATAAAGCTTCTCGAGATCAAGACGGCTTCGACCGATACACCCGTAAAATCCCTGTCGGGAGGAAATCAGCAGAAAGTTATCCTTGCAAGATGGCTGCTTACTCATCCCGATTACCTGATACTCGACGAGCCTACGAGAGGTATCGATGTAGGTACCAAGGTCGAGATACAGAAGCTCGTCCTTAAGCTTGCAAGCGAGGGTATGGGAGTTACTTTCATATCTTCCGAGACAGACGAGATGTTAAGGACCTGTTCGAGGCTCATCGTAATGAGAGACCGTCATGTGGTCGGAGAACTTACGGGCGAAGATCTCAATCAGCACAAGATAATGAGTACGATTGCGGAAGGAGAGGGTGAAAAATGAAAACCGGAAATATATTTCAGAAGATTTTCAGACGTCAGATAATGATACCGCTCGCTGCATTTTTACTCCTTGCGATCTTTAATCTTGTAGCGGATCCGTCTTTTTACAAAATAACATTAGGTTATAACAGTGCAGGAAACCCCGTATTGTCGGGATATCTCATCACCATACTCGACTACGGTTCGGAGCTTGCGATACTTGCGATCGGTATGACGCTTGTAACCGCTGCATCGGGCGGACAGGATATTTCGGTCGGCGCGGCAATAGCGATAAGCGGAAGTATGCTGCTTCGCTGCCTCTGTGGCGCGGATACAAGATCCGAGAATCTCAATATGCCGATAATCTGTGCTTTCTTAATAAGCATGGTGGTTGCAAGTCTTTTCGGAGCATTTAACGGCGTGCTTGTGGCGTATTTTAAGATCCAGCCCATGGTCGCGACCTTGATCCTGTTTACTGCGGGCCGTTCTATAGCCGCATGGATCAACAACAACGAACTTCCGATCGTAAACGACCAGAGTTTTGCGATCTATGGCGGTTTTATACCGGGCATTCCGATCCCGATGCCGTTCTTTATAGCCGTGATCGTAATGATCATCACATGGCTGATACTTAAGTTTACAAACCTGGGACTCTATGTGCAGTCCGTAGGTATAAATGAAAAGTCTTCAAGACTTAACGGATTGAATCCGGAGCTTTTAAAGGTTCTTACCTTTGTGCTCTTAGGCGTATGCGTAAGTGTTGCTGCGCTTATCAAGACCAGCCGTCTCATGACCATTAACTATTCGGTCATCGCCAAGGATATTGAAATGGATGCGATCTTAGCCGTAGCACTCGGCGGTAACGCATTAAGCGGCGGTAAGTTCAACATTCCTGCGTCGATACTCGGTGCATATGTTATCCAGTTTTTGACGACAACGCTTTATAAATTTAATGTATCGTCCGATGCACTTTCGGCTTACAAGGCTGTTGTGGTAATCCTTCTCGTTGTATTCAGTTCCGAATCGGTAAGAGGCTGGATCGGAGGACTGTTTAAGAAGACCGTGGCAGTAAAAGCCGGAAAGGAGGCTAAGTCATGAAAAAGAAGCTTATGAACATGAGCGACACAAACCTCCTTCTGACCATAACGATAGTAGTATTTGTTGTTATG
>JAGCCY010000038.1 GCA_017651385.1 Lachnospiraceae bacterium | reverse complement strand
CCTTAATCTATCTTTTTAAAACCTATTTTTACTGCAATCTGTTAAGAGCCGAGAATATAGCTCTTACCGAGGCTCTTGTGATGTTCGAGCTTACGCCGACACCGTAGGTCACACGACCTGATTCGATATCCAGTCAGTGGATGTATGCTGCGGCTTTGGAGTTGGAACCTGCCTGCAGGGCGTGTTCTTCGTAATCAAGGATCTTGATATCTATATTAAGTTCCGAGATTAGACCTCTCTTAACGGCATCGATAGGACCGTTACCGGAAGCCTCAAAGCTCTTTTCTACGCCGTGATCTGTGTAATCAACATAGACCGTTGTATCGAATTCTTCACGCCTTTCGCCTTCAAAGTCTTCAACACGAAGCTTCTTGAAGTGGTAGGGCTCTTTTCTTTCAAGATATTCTGCGGTAAAGGCATCCATGATCTGCTCGGGAGAAACTTCACCCTGCTTTTCCGATATTGCCTGAATGACATTTGCAAATTCTTTATGCATGCCCTTGGGAAGTTTGTATCCGAAGTAAGTATCCATGATAAAGGCAACACCGCCCTTGCCGGACTGGGAATTGATACGTACAATCGGTTCGTAATCTCTTCCGATATCCGAAGGATCGATGGGAAGATAAGGAACCTGCCAATAAGGAGAATTGGATTCTCTCATTGCCTTCATGCCCTTGTTGATGGCATCCTGATGCGAACCGGAGAATGCAGTGAACACAAGCTTTCCGGCATAAGGATGACGGGGATGGATGGGCATTTTTACAAGTCTTTCGTATATCTCGATGATATCGTTTACTTTTGAGATCTCAAGTTCGGGATTGATACCCTGAGAGAACATGTTGTAAGCAACGGTAAGGATGTCAACGTTACCTGTTCTTTCACCGTTTCCGAAAAGAGTACCTTCTACACGGTCCGCTCCTGCCAAAAGTGCAAGTTCGGTAGCGGCTACACCCGTACCTCTGTCGTTGTGGGGGTGGACACTTAAGATGATCGAATCACGGTTCTTAAAGTGCTTTCCTTCCCATTCGATAATGTCGGCATATACATTGGGAGTCGTAACTTCGACCGTTGAAGGAAGATTGATGATGACTTTATTGTCTGGAGAAGCGCCCCATTCATCAAGAACTGCTTCACAGACTTCAAGAGCATAATCCGGTTCTGTACCGGTAAAGGATTCGGGCGAATATTCAAGAATGATCTGACCGTCGAATTTGGCGGCGCGTTCTTTTACCATACGCGTACCGTCGATAGCGATCTGCTTGATCTGTTCCTTATCCATCTTAAATACAACTTCACGCTGAAGGGTTGAAGTTGAATTATAGATATGAACGATAGCCTTTTTAACACCCTGAATGGATTCGAAAGTTTTATCGATAAGCTCTTCACGACACTGTGTAAGAACTTGTACGCAAACGTCATCGGGAATGAGCTTTCTTTCGATAAGCTCTCTTAAGAAATCATATTCGATCTGAGAAGCGGCGGGAAAGCCGACTTCGATCTCTTTAAAGCCCATTTTTACCATGTACTCGAAAAGTTCGATCTTTTCACTTACGACCATGGGATCGATCAATGCCTGATTACCGTCACGAAGGTCGACACTGCACCAGATAGGTGCCTTTTGTATCTCTTTATTGGGCCATTCGCGTTCGGGGTAATCGATTACCGGAACTCTTTTGTAACGTTGATAGTTTACCATTTTATAAGGTCTCCTTAGGTTTAATTAATTATAGTGGGGCGTTTTATATAACCCCCATGATACACAAAACGCCCCATTCCCTCTCGGGAATGGGGCGGAACGATCACTTATTCACCAAGACCGCTTTCGACAACGGAAACGAGTCTTTCAAGAGCTTCCTCTTCGTCCTCGCCTTCGCACACGAATTCAATCTCATCACCACATTTAACGGTAGCACCCAGAACGCTTAATACGCTCTTTGCATTTGCCGTATTTTCCCGATATGAGAATGTAATCAAAGATTTGAACTGCATGGCTTCCTTGCATAGGATGCCGGCGGGTCGTAGTTCCAGACCTGTAGGGTTCTTGATAATAACTTTCTGGCTAACCATTATATCCTTTTCCTCCAAAATGTTGGCTTATCCCCATAAGCAATATAACTATATCATCATTTTTTGAATGTAACAAGTTTATATTTTTTAATAATTATGAAAGATTTAAAAATGTTTGTGCATTTTTATACGCTACTGGATTGTAACGCTGTCTCCCTTCTGCACGATGCATATCATGGTCTTTCCCTGATTGAGGATTATCTCATCGCCGTTATCGTCGTAATAACGTGTAACACCGTAAGTTCCTTCTTTTTTCCAGGTGATGTGGACCGCTCTTCCGCGGGTTATGAAATATCCGTCGGATGTATCGTCATGCATCCTGTATATAAGATATGCTCCGTCCTGGCGGTATTCGCGATATGTATTCTGAATGATGATATTTGCAAAAGAAAGCTGCTCGCCCGTAGCACCGTCCATGTGCGGCATACCGTATTCGTATCTGTAATAAAGATTATCGTCGCTATTATAGGTAAAATAAGGTGTGTCTATAGGATATGCCACATCAAGACTTACATAGGATGCATTCATATTTCCGTACACGTCGGTGAGTGTCGTGGGATTGGATTTGGGGGCAAAAGAAAAATGACCGGGAGTATACATATTGGTATGCTCAAGGGAATACCCCATATCTTTTGCCACATTTTTAACGGAATAGCCGTTTGTGTATGCCGACTGGTCATAATCCCGTCTTTCGGTGGATACACGGTAGATCGCCTTGTCTTTTTTGTTGCCGTCTATATTGTTGACTTCGGGACGGGAAAGTATCTCATCCGCATACCAGATATTTCCTATATGTAAAAATATAGGATCCCATTCCATTGCCATGTTCACAAAATAATCTCTGGCGGATCTTATGTTTCCGATCCTTTCAAGTCCTGTCCAGTCGTCAAATACAGGCATGAGACGGGTGATCTCGTATTCAACATTGCATTCGTACAAAACGCCTGCTTTTGAAAGATTATAGTGCGGAAGCGAATTCATGTTATTGGGGACCATTACCGCAAGGGGTCTTGTGGATGCCGCCGTCGAGAATATCCATTCGTTTGTAAGATCGCTGCGCACCATTCCTGCGGACGGTGCGGGATCTGAAAGATCATATTCTTCTTCCGAAAAAGCGGGAATATTCGGAATGACCGGGCCGGAATTTCCCGAGACATCGTCCCATCCGCCTATTGTATAGTGCGGGACATATTCAGGTTCCGTATTTTCTGAAGCTGCCCAGGGATTTGTGCAGGCAGTGAGTGAAATTGTAAGAAGGACCGCTAATATAACGGTAAGTTTTCTTTTCATCGAAATCAAACAACCTCTGAATTGATGGATTTGCCTTCCTTTATGCCCTTTGCCATCAAAGAAAGGGCTTTATGGGGAGGTATGCTGACACACATGGTCTTTTTATGCTTTAAAATAAACCTTACCGCTATGGGGTAAGCGGCTTTTTTATACAAAAAGTGATAAAGAACGCCCTTGTCAAAGAAAAATTTGTCGGTGTAGCCTTCAAACCAGGTGGATTTCCTCAATACTTCACGCCCAAGGCATACAGGCGATCTGTATAATCGAAGGCCGGCTTTTAATGCAGACATGATAAAAAGACTGTCTTCACCGCAGGAATATTTTGCACCGCCTCCGAAAAGAGGAGAAAATGAAAGTTCCTTTTCTTTTACCTTATCAAGCTTTATGCAAAGGCTGTATGTGGGATAACGCCCCGAAGCGGTGATCTTTACCGGCCCGAACTCTTCGGTATGGTATGTTCTTCTCGATTCGTCGACTTCAAAGTTAAAGAATATGCCGTCGGCTTCGGGATGGCCTTCAAATTCCTTTAAGACAGCTTCTTCGTAATCATCATTGTACACAAGATCGTCATCGGAAAAAAGAACAAGATCCGCACTTGCTTTTGACAGTGCAAGATTACGGCTTTTGCCCACACCCCGTTCACGGTTTTTAAAGACCTTGACCGTATGACCGTTAACGTCTGAAGATTCTTCGCCGTCTTCGTCGCACTGATCTATAAGCACGGCATCGGTCTTAATATTCATTTTTCTTATAAGTTCTTCGGGCTTTGCACACAAAGCCGAGATCAATAATTCAATCCTCATAATATAACGTGATTATACCATAAAACTGCATAGTTTGATATCCATGCGGCGATGTCTTTGGGATAGTAAGCGATAGGACGAAACTATTACTGATAATACAATCGCAATATTAGTAAAAAAATAAGCCTGCAAATATAATACAACATGAAAATAAGTAATCAAAAAGGAGAATGGTACATATGAAAAAAATAATAGCGTTATTACTCGGAATCGCGCTGACAGCCGTGGCTTTAAGCGGATGCGGCGCAAGAGCACAGGCTGCGGGAATAGGTGACAACGGAAAAGAGCTTGTGGATTTTAATATCGGTCATCTTCCGGCAACAGGGCATATTCTTTACTTTATAGCCTACGAAGAAGGTTTTTTTAAAGAAGAAGGATTAAACGTTACTCTTACTCAGTACAGCAACAATACTGAAGAACTTGCCGCTCTGGAGGCGGGTAAGCTTGATGTTGCACCCATTAATGCCACCAATCTTATAAAATTTCTCGGGGAAGGACATGAGGTAACCTCGTTCGGCGGAGTAATGAGCGACGGTCATGCTCTTGTAGTGGATCCGGATGTGGTAGAGGGCCTGTCGGAAGATGAGTACAGAAGAAATCTTGAAGTGCTTAAAGGAAAAACGATCGTACTTCAGGCAAACAGTACTTATGACATTGAGTTCAGGATCGCACTTAAAGAAGCGGGATTCGATCTTGAGAAGGATATAACCATTCTGACTGCCGACAGCGGAACCGATGCATATAATTCGCTTAAAAACAAAGAAATAGACGGTGCTGCTGTATATGCTCCGTTCAGACAGATAGCATTAAACGAGGGATATGTTCCCGTAATATATTGCGATGAAGTTGAATATTTTGAGCACCCCATCTGCTGCAGAGAGGTTACGCTGACAGAAAATATAGAAAAAGATCCCGACAAGTATGTTTCTTTTACCAGAGCTATGATAAAAGCATCGGTATTCTTACTTGAGGATCACGAAAAATCGATCGAAGATGCACTCAAATATCTCGATGTGGATAAGGCAATACTTACGGAGGACACATATAATCACTCGATCAACAATCCGGATCCCGATGAAGCAAAGACGATAACATTCTACAATGCGATGAAGGAACTGGGTTATATAGAAAACGAAGTAAATGTCAAAGACTATATAAACAATTCCATATATGAAAAAGCGCTTGATTCCCTTATCAATGAAGACCCGGACAACACATATCTGAAGGATCTGAAGCAGTATCATGAAGGAGCTCTTTATGCCGGGAGCAGCAGCGCTTTGGATGACTGTTGCGAAGAAGCAGACGATTGCTGCAATGAAACAGCCGACTGCTGTGGCTGATGCGGTATATAAAAATGGAAACAAAGAAAAGATCTGTCGGGAAATATTTGAATACAACGGTCATCCTGTATGCAGTCATATGGATAATACAGATATTTCCAAACAAGACAAAAGAAGATGTATGGAAACTGCCTGCATATATGCTGGTGTTTTTAACCGTATTACTGATCATTCAGGCGATCATAACGGTCTTTGCGTATGAAAAGCCGGTGTATGAAACCGCTAAGACCATTATCGGTACGATACATGTAGTACTGACGGTCTGGCTGATCTTTACATCAAAGACAAATATACTTGATGAAAGTCTCTTTCCGTCACCAGAAATGGTATTCAGGCAGCTTATAAGTGACCGACGGCTCCCGGGAGATGTATTAAGTTCAATGATAACTCTTGCCAAAGGATATTTAACAGCATTGATACTTGGTATTTTTCTCGGGTCGGCAGCCGGGATGAGCAAAAAACTCTCCGGGAGCCTTACTTATATAACGACATTTTTAAAACTTATTCCGCCGATCGTATATATTCCTTATGCAATAGCACTTTTGCCGCATTACGGATCGGTCTCGGTATTTGTGATCTTTATGTCATCGTTCTGGCCTATTTTTTCATCAACTTTTGCAGG
>JAGCCY010000340.1 GCA_017651385.1 Lachnospiraceae bacterium | reverse complement strand
TTTTTAACACTCGCGCCGACGTTATTGGACTGGATACCGTTTACAAAAGCACTTCCTATCTTGCCCGCAAGAAGCGGATCCTCGGAATAGTATTCAAAGTTACGTCCGCAAAGCGGGCTTCTGTGAATATTTACACCCGGAGCAAGCCAGATATATAAGTTGTTTTCCTTAAGTTCCGCTCCGCCTGCGGCACCGACTTTACGGGCAATCTTTGTATTGAAGGTCGAAGCAAGGAGCGTAGCACAGGGCCATGCCGTCGTGAGCACCCCTGTATCGGGATTTAAACGCACGCCCGCGGGCCCGTCCGCTGTCATGAGCGTCGGAACACCGTATTCGGAAAGACCGCCGAAGCCCCAGGTGTTACCCACACCCGTATTGGGCTGTCCGCCGAGCAGGTTCATAAGATCGGCATCATCAAGCTGGGCTATAAACTCATCAAGAGTGATCTTGCCCTCAGCGACATCCATAAGAGGATGTGCATCGTTCTTCCAGGGATGGATCATCATATATGCTGCGCGGCCGCGCACCTCGGGGATCAATGCCTCGATCTTATCCGCAGGAAGCTTCTTTATGATACTTTCGTTTATATCGCGCGCCTTCCCGGTCTTAACCTTTTCATAGCTTCCGTCGGCCTTAAGCCTCTTTGTAAGAGATACCGGAGAAAGATGACTTTCAAGCTTGTCGATCACAAGGTCTCTTTCGTATTTGACACCGTCTTTTATCTTAACGGCTTCTTCCACACTGCCGCCAAGATAAAACTCGTATTCGCCCTTTTCAAGCACATAAGCGGACTTACATACATCACCCTTATCGTCAAAAGAAGCAAAAGTATACCGGTCAAAAGAAAGCGTGAGCACTTCTTCCTCTCCGGGAGATAAAAGCTTTGTCTTGTTAAAGGCAACCATGCTTCTTGCTGCCTTGCCAAGCTTGCCCTGAGGAGCCTTTACATAAAGGATCGCTACATCCTTTCCTTTTACCTTCCCCGTATTTTTAACCTTAATCTTTACTGTAAACTTTCCGCCGCGCATTGAAAAACTTTCAACCAACTTTTTAAACTTCGTATATGAAAGTCCGTAACCGAAAGGATAAACAACATGTTCTTTTGCACCGGGGATCGTCTCAAAATAACGGTAACCCACATAAATATCATCATTGTATTCAACATACAGCGGCGAATCATGGAAATGCTCCGTCGAAGGATAAGCTTCAAGCGTATCCGCAAAGGTATCGGGAAGCCTTCCAGAAGGATCGTCAAGCCCGAACAAAAGCCTTGCGGCCGCAAGTCCGCCTCTTATACCGCCCTGCCAGGAAAGCAGTGCCCCGTCGATCTTTTTATTGTCTTTGATCCAGTCAAGTGCTACCATTCCGCCGACATTTAATACAACTATGACCTTATCGAAATGCTTTAAGACCTTCTTTACCGTCGCCTCTTCTTCGGCCGTTAAATAAAAATCTCCTTTGGGGAAGATCTTTGCCGAAAGCTTTGGCATTGTGACCTCGCTCTCCCAGGGATTAAAGTCATCTTTAAACTCATAGTCGGAACGGTCCCAGCCTTCACCCGAAAATCTGCTTATCCCGATTATCGCCGTGTCGGTAAAAGAACGCGCATCCGTAACCTGTTTATCACTGATCTTCGGCTCGATTGTCATACCCGGAGCCGAACCTTCTTTATACTGCTTATCAAGATCGGCTTTATAAAAATCCATAAGAGGCTCAAAAAGCTTCGCACCCGTTTCTTTAAGCCCTGCCGGAAGATCCGTTAAAGGCTTTGTGAATACATCTCCGCTTCCTCCGCCGCCTTTTACATAGTCGTACGCACCTTTTCCGAACAGTGCAAGCCTGCTCTCTTTCTTAAGCGGAAGGATATTGTTTTCGTTTTTAAGTAACACCATACCTTCACATGCTGCCGTTAAAGAAAGATCGATATGCGCCTTACTTGCGGTGACACGCCTTTCTCCCTTAAGCGGTAAGTTAGGCTGATACATTGCTCTTGCCCATTTTTTCATGGATATTTCCTCCTCAGTTTAAAGCCGCTTTTTCATAAACCGCGGCAATCGTTCTTTTATTATCTGTTCTTCATTCTACAATATATGATAGAATGTGTACGGGGTAGATTTTTCTTTTTAGTGTCTTTATTTTGGCATCGAGAGGTATTTTATGCAACATAAGAAGATTGCTCTTTTTATCTCACATATCTACGGAGATTACCAGAAAAACCTGAGCCAGGGCGTCATCGACAAGGCGCTTGAATACGGCTTCCAGACCGAGGTTTATGCCACCAACGACGGTGAAAACCTCGGAAATTTCTCTGCTACCGAAGACTGTATCTTAAGCCTTCCCGCATACAAAAACCTGGACGGCATAATCTTTGCCTCCGGCACTTATGCGAACTCAGAGTTAAGGGAAGACCTTCGTAAAAAACTGAGTACGCTTAATGACATCCCCGTCATTGAAGTCGCCGATGCGGATTATTCTTTTCCCAACATATCTCTTGAAAATAATGTTACCGCAGGCATACTTACCGACCACATGATCAATACCCACAACGCCAGAAGGCTTTGCTATTTCGGAGACAACCGTCATCCCGAATTTTCGGTGCCGAGGCAGAATTCTTTTGACGAATCGCTTAAAAGAAACAACATTTCATCGTGTGAGAACGATTATTTTTATGTGGAGGCCGATTCGCCGGATTCCGTATACGACGATGCGATAAAACACTTTACAAAAAACGGGACCGAAAATCCCGATGCGATAATCTGTTATAACGACAGTCTCGCCCTTGCATTATGGAGAGCCGCCGCAAATGCGGGGCTTACCGTTCCCGACGATCTTGCGATAACGGGCTGCGATAACCTTGAAGCCGGAAGATATTACGATCCTCCGCTTACGACGGTAAGTTATCCCATATACAGACTCGGGACCGCTTCGGTGGACAGCCTCATAAATCTTATAAAGGGCAAAGAATATGTGCCCGTTACCGTATTTGCCGAACCCGTATACGGCGGTTCTTGCGGCTGCAGCTATCGAAAGAATCAAAAACCCCATGTCTACTCCCACAGCCTTGAGTTAAGAGTCGAAGGACTTGAAAGGTCGATTCTTACATCGGCCAGAATGTCTTCGGCATTCTCTCATGCCGTTGAAATGGACGACGGGCTTGATTACATTGCCGATTTTGCGTCGCAGATCGAAGGCCTTACCGGTTTTTATCTGTGTCTTACCGAAGGCTGGGACAATCTGTCCTCACGTACAAGACAGCTGACCGAAGGCAGCTCCGAACCTGCCGTAAAGAACGACACCATGGAACTTAAACTTGCGATAAGAAACGGTAAACGTCTTCCCGACTGTACTTTCAAAAACACGTCGCTCCTTCCCGATTTTCTTATGGGCGACGAGGAAAATGCAAGGATAGTCTCACCGATCTTCAATCATGTGCCTTTTTACGGATACATCGTCATGACCTTTAACGACAATCTTCTTAAATATCCGTTCTGGCTCATACAGTGGCTTGTAAACATCTCGCAGCTTCTTTATAACTTAAGAAACCGCAAGAATACCGAAGCGCTGAGCGAGCGTCTTGAGGAGATTTATATGAGAGATTCACTCACGGGGCTCTACAACAAAAACGGATTTGACTGGTACAAAAAAGACTACATTAAAAAAATGCCCGCGAGGGTCAGAGTTTCCGCGCTATTCTTTGATCTTAACGGTCTGAAAGCCATTAATGATACATATGGGCACAGCGAGGGCGATTTTGCGATAAGCGTTCTCGGACAGGCCATTTCCCACACGCTTTCGGGTCATGAACTTTCTGCGAGGACCGGCGGCGACGAATTTAACGTGATCCTCGAAGGTGACAGTGACGTCGCCGAACTGTTCCTTAAAAACGTCGGCAAATATCTTGAAAACTACAACAGGCTAAGTGACAAGGAATATAAAGTTTCAACCGGTATGGGATATGCAAACGGCGTCATAACCGACGAATACTCCTTAAACGAGCTTATCAAAGAAGCAGACAGGCGTATGTACGAAAACAAAAAGCTTTACAAGCAAAAGAACACTTGACTTTACACAAGAACAAAGCGTATCGCAAGCGATACGCTCGCGCCGAGCGCGGTTGCCGAAGGCAATAATTACCGGCTGCGGATCGGATTCACAGCCGGTGTTCTTATCCTGTCACATTCTTACGATACTCACCCGGTGAAACTCCGCATATGGCTTTAAATGTCTTCATAAAGTGCTTGTCGTTGTCATAACCCACGACCTTACTTATCTCTATGATCTTCATATCCGTCTCTTTAAGGAGCTTCATGGCTTCTTTCACACGGATGTCTTTAAGGTAATTTACGAAATTGCTGCCCGTATACTGTTTGAACGAATACGAGAAAAGCGAATAATTCATCGACACATAATTGGACACGACGGCCATATTAAGGTCGCTTTGGTAGTTCTCTCTTATATACTGCTCGGCTTTTTCGATCTTGCTCTTTATGCCGTTATCGTCGGGACGGCTTAAAAGCCTTGAATTCAGATCGAGTATCCAGTCGGTAAGCTTGCTCTCATAAGTTTCGACATCGGGCTCAAGCAAAGGATGAGTTAGGTTTTCGATCGTATCAAGATCTTCGGGTGTAAGATTTTCGCGGTATACAAGCGGGATCCCCATAAGGGAAGCCGTAAGCTCTTCACCTAATTCATCGTACGAAAGCTGAAGCGTAGCGGCTGTCTTTGTAAGATTTCTCCACCTTAAGATCACTTCCTCGGTCTTATCGGTCCCAAGTATCTGTATGCGCTTTGTGCGTGATTCTTCGGAAAGAAGATCTCGGGCTTTTTCTTTTAACGCGGAAGGAACGGTTTTTATGCGCTCAGTGCTCGCGTCAAAATTATGACCAAGTAAAAATGAAAACTGCCTTGCCTCAGCCGCTTCCCTGTATGCAATATCCAATTCCTTAAGACCGTTATGCGAAAGGCTCACGCCGGCCACAGTCTCCGAAAGTTCGTTTTTAAGAAAACTGCCTGCCTTTTCGGAGGCGACTACAGAGATATCTCCGTACGGAAGTTTTCGTATCTTAAGCTCTTCCGTTTCATCGTCGAGGGCATTCTCGGGATAGCAGAATACCACATAATCGCCCTCCGGAAAGAGGTTTTCATAGCGCTTTATTATAAGTTCGCGCTCTTCTTTTGTGATATCGTCGGATAACAGTTTTTTAAGCTGAACGATACTTATCTCTTTTTCCTGCTTAAGTTCGTGAGCTTTTGC
>JAGCCY010000339.1 GCA_017651385.1 Lachnospiraceae bacterium | reverse complement strand
GCTCAAGACAGCCGTGTCCGCCACAACCGCAAGCCTTCTCTTCGTCATCCTTCATGTGCATGTGGCCGATCTCGCCGCCTGCACCGGAAGATCCGTTTACGATCTTGCCGTCAATGATTATTCCGCCGCCTACACCGGTACCCAAAGTGACCATTACGATATCCGAATAGCCGATACCTCCTCCAAGCCACATCTCACCTAAAGCGGCAACGTTGGCGTCATTTCCGACCATAGCCTTAAGACCTGTGAGCTTTGAAAGTGTTTCAGCAGCATCAAACGTACCCCATCCAAGATTGACAGCTTTGTGTACAACACCCTTGGAATCAACCGGTCCGGGCACTCCGGCTCCGACACCTATAACATCATCTTTTGAAATGTTCTTTTCCTTAAGTTTTGCTTCTATGGAAGCAGCCACATCGGGAAGGATATTCTCACCGCCGTTTGATTTATCGGTATTGATCTCCCACTTTTCGAGGCATTTTCCTTCATCCGAAAGAAGTCCCATTTTAACTGTTGTGCCGCCTATATCTACTCCGAATACGTATTTCATCGTATTACCCCCTATCTTTAATCATCTTCGCGCTTTTCGGCGAAAGACTTCTGAAGTCTCTTGTAAAGTTCCTGTGCAGCATTATAACCCATCTTCTTCTGACGGTAATTAACAGCCGCGGATTCGCATATTATCGCAAGATTACGGCCGGGACGGATGGGAATGTTATGGCACACTATCTTATTTCCCAGATATTCCGTATATGTCTCCTCAAGTCCGAGCCGGTCATATTCTTTATCCTTATTCCAGTCTTCAAGCTTGATCACAAGATCTATAGCCTGTGTATCCTTTACACTCGATACACCGAAAAGAGTCTTTACATCCACTATACCGATACCTCGAAGCTCGATAAAGTGCTTTGTCACATCCGGCGCCGATCCTATAAGCGTATCGTCGGAAACCTTTCTGATCTCGACAACGTCATCGGTTACAAGACGATGACCTCTTTTTATAAGCTCAAGTGCGGCCTCGGATTTACCGATACCGGATTCACCGGTGATAAGAACACCTTCACCGAATACATCCACCAATACACCGTGAACCGTAATACAGGGAGCAAGTTTTACATTAAGCCATCTTATTATCTCAGCCATGAAATCCGAAGTGGATTTTTTGGTAAGCAATAACGGAACTCCGTGTTCTTTGGCTTTTTCCATAAAAATATCATCGGGAATGAGTTCCCTGCAGAATACTATGGCAGGTATATTGCAGGAAAGAAGCTTATCGTACATCTCACGCTTTTTCTTGACGCTCATGCCTTCCATATATGTATATTCGACAAAACCTATGATCTGAAGTCTTGTCGCATCAAAGTGCTCGAAATATCCCGCGATCTGAAGTGCAGGACGGTTAATATCGGGCTGGGTGATCTTGATGTCCGAAATATCGATTTCGGGGGTCAGGATCTGAAGCTTCATCTTTTCAACGATCTGTTCAAGCTTTACTGATGCCATACAATGATCTCCTTCTTGGAAAATAGAGCCGAAAACACATTCTTTTCAGCGTTCGCCTTAAGTTTATCACACCAAATGCTCTTATTCAAAGTCAGAATGAAAATATTTGTAAATTTCAAGCGCAACACTCCCGGGGATCTCGGCTTTAGCGGCTATTTCCTCTGCGGTTGCGGCTTTTATGGCCTCAACATTGTCAAAAGAACGCATAAGCGCTTTTCTTCTTTGCGGCCCCACTCCCGGAATATCCTCAAATATTGAATGGGTCTGCTTTTTCTCCCTGAGACTCTTGTGATATTCTATTGCAAATCTGTGAGCTTCATCCTGAACCCTTGTGATCAGTTTAAATGCTTCCGAGTGTTTATCTATTGGGATCTCCACACCGTCCACATAAAGTCCTCTTGTGTGATGGTTGTCGTCCTTTACCATACCGCATACGGGAATATTTATCTTAAGTTCATCAAGAACCTTAAGCGCTATGTTGACCTGCCCTTTTCCGCCGTCCATTAAGATAAGGTCGGGAAATCTTGAAAAGCTTCCGTAACGGTTATCTATGTTCTTTTCGGAAAGCTGTTTTCTTTCCTCAAACCCATGAATAAATCGTCTGGATAAAACTTCATGCATACATGAATAATCATCGGGGCCTTCCACAGATTTGATCCTGAACTTCCTGTAAGAGCCTTTTACCGGCTTTCCTTCTTCAAATACCACCATGGAACCGACGTTCTGGAATCCGTTTGTATTTGAAATATCAAAAGCCTCAAGCCTGTTTAAGCCCTCAATATCGATAAGCTTTGAAAGCTCTTCCATGGCTCCTTTGGTCTTTTTCTCTTCGGTTATTATGCGTTCTTTGTCCTGCTTAAGGACCAAAGCGGCATTGTTTGCCGCAAGCTCCACAAGTTTTTCCTTTGTGCCTTTATGGGGAGTTACAAGCTTTACCGACCCGCCGCGCATTTTCGAAAGCCATTCCTCGATTATCGCACTTTCGTCAAGATCGTCCGGAAGCATGATCGTGGGCGGAATATACGGAGTTCCCGTATAATATCTTTTTACAAATTCTTCCAGTATTTCCGCATCCGTCATGCCCGATATATCTTCGACATGATGGTGTTCTCTGCCTATCATCTTACCGTTTCTTATGAAGAATACCTGCACTACGGCATCAGTATCATCATGCGCCTGGGCTACGATATCCCTGTCATCGAATCCCGTGTTGTCTTCTATCTTCTGACGTTCCGTTATCCTTTTAGCATTTTCCAACAGTTCCCTGTATCGTATAGCCTCTTCAAAGTTCATCTCCTCCGAAGCTTTTTCCATCTTTTCTTTGAGAAGCCTCATCAGTTTCTTATCGTTTCCGTTCATAAAATCGATGGCAAGGGAAACGTTTTTTTTGTACTCTTCCGAAGATATCTTTCCCGTACACGGCGCCATGCAAAGACCCATATGATAGTTTAAGCACGGCCTGTCGTTCAAGGTCCCTTCGGAAACTTTTTTATTGCAGGTACGAAGCATATATGTGCCGTTTAAAAGTTCTATGATATCGTGCACGGCAAAAGCGCTTGTGTAGGGACCGAAATATTTGGCCTTGTCCCTGCCCATGCGTCTCACCATTGTTATCTTTGGAAATTCCTCATTCACCGAAACTTTGATATAAGGGTATGTCTTTGAATCTTTAAGAAGTGTATTGTATTTGGGATTGTATTCTTTGATAAGATTGTTCTCAAGAACAAGTGCCTCAAGCTCCGAATCGACAACGATATACTCAAATCTGTCGATCAAAGATATCATCCTCTCTATCTTCGGAGTCCTGTTATTCATGACACGAAAATATGACCTTACACGATTGTAAAGGTTTACTGCCTTTCCCACGTATATTATGTTGTCGTCCGCATCATGCATAAGATAAACTCCCGGTTTCTTCGGGAGTTTATCAAGCTCATCTTTAATATTGAACATATTATTCAAAGGGGAATGTATCAGGTGCAGCTTCGACTTTCACATCCGCATTTTTATCAGCTTCATCGGATGCTTCCCCTGTATTGTCGTCGCTTCCTTCGTTATCCTTTTTCTCTTCTTCGGGATCCGGAAGTCCTTTTTCCCGTCTGAAGATCTCCATAAATTCCTTACCCGTGATCGTTTCTTTCTCGATTAGATATGCTGCTATCTTATCAAGTATCTCACGGTTTTCACGAAGAAGTCTCAATGCTTCCTCATAAGAATCCTTAAGGATCTTCATGACTTCTTCATCTATCTGGGCTGCGGTGACTTCACTGCAGTTTAAGACCGTTCTGCCTTCAAGATACTTGCTCTCGACGGATTCAAGACCGATAAGACCGAAACGCTTGCTCATACCATACATGGTAACCATGTTTCTGGCGATCGTCGTGGCTTTTTCAATATCGTTGGCTGCTCCTGTGGTGACCGAATCAAATACTATCTCTTCGGCTGCTCTTCCGCCCACAAGACCCACAAGCATAGCACGCAGTTCCTTCTCGGAATTTAAATATTTCTCTTCTTCGGGAACCTGCATTACATAACCGAGAGCTCCCATCGTACGGGGTACGATCGTGATCTTCTGTACGGGTTCCGCGTTTTTCTGCAAAGCGGCTACAAGAGCATGACCCACTTCGTGGTAGGAAACGATCTTACGCTCTTCGGCACTCATGATACGGTCTTTCTTTTCCTTACCCACAAGTACCTGCTCAACGGCTTCGAAAAGATCCTTCTGGCTTACATACTCACGGTGTTCTTTGACCGCATTGATGGCAGCCTCATTGATCATATTGGCAAGATCCGAACCGACTGCACCGGAAGTGGCCAGTGCAATAGCGTCAAGATCTACGGAATCATCCATAAGAACATCTTTTGCGTGAACCTTAAGTATCTCGGTACGGCCTTTAAGATCGGGCTTATCAACGATTATACGTCTGTCGAAACGGCCGGGACGAAGAAGCGCTTTATCAAGTATCTCGGGCCGGTTTGTGGCAGCTAAGATAAGTACACCCTTTGAACTGTCAAAACCGTCCATCTCTGAAAGAAGCTGGTTCAATGTCTGCTCACGCTCTTCGTTTCCTCCGCCGTATTTCGAATCACGGCTTCGGCCGATGGCATCGATCTCATCTATAAATACTATACAGGGAGCATTACGGCTTGCTTCTTTGAAAAGATCTCTTACTCTTGAAGCACCGACGCCCACAAACATCTCTACAAAATCCGAACCCGTAAGCGAGAAGAAAGGAACATGTGCCTCATCTGCAACAGCCTTTGCAAGAAGTGTTTTACCTGTTCCGGGAGGTCCCACCAAAAGTGCACCCTTCGGAAGTTTTGCACCGATCTTAACGTATCTGCCGGGGTTATGCAGGAAATCCACAACTTCCACCAATGATTCTTTGGCTTCGTCTTCACCGGCAACATCCTTAAACGTTACTCCGGTCTCCTTTTGCACATAGACCTTGGCATTGGATTTTCCGACTCCCATAAGACCGCTTGAGCTTCCCATACGTTTCGACAGGAAACTTATCAAAAGGAAAAACAACGCAAGCGGAAGTATGTAAGTAAGGATTATCGAAATAAGCCAGCTTGAATTGTCGGGGATCTGTGACGAAAATTCCACACCTGCGGCGGTAAGTCTTTCGGCAAGTTTATCGTTTTCTTCCACATAACCTGTACAATACGTTATCTCAAGCTGCCTGGTGTAAGGATTGGCGTTATCGGCTTCCAAAGGATAAATGGTGATCTTGTCCGATTCCAGAAATACGCTTTCAACCTTTCCTTCCTCAAGCATTGTTATAAATTCATTATATTTTATCTCTTTATTGGTGACGTTGGATACCGCTCTGGTGAAATAACTTATAAGTAAAAGCACCACCAGTACGGCAACCAAAAGCGGGGCAAGTTTGGGCCCGCTGTTTCGCCCGCCGTTTTGATTGTTTTGATTGTTGTTTCCGTTTTCGTTACTCATATTTCCTCCTGTCCCATGTACGTGCAACGGGACAAATCACGAATTTATTATATTTAGTAAACATGAGGAAAGCAATAATCAAAATGTGAAAAAAGAATAAAAGAATTGTGGTTTAAGTGTGGAAAAAGGCGCTGTTTTGTGCAATAATCATTTCTATGAAAAACATGCGGAGGATATATGAAAACAGGTTTTGACAATCAAAAATATATAAAAATGCAATCCGAAAGGATCCTCGAAAGAGTTCAAAATTTCGGTGATAAATTGTACCTTGAATTCGGCGGAAAACTTTTCGATGATTATCATGCTTCCAGAGTACTTCCCGGCTTTGAGCCGGACAGCAAACTCAAGATGCTCTTAAAGATGAAGGATCAGGCCGAAATAGTCATTGCGATAAGCGCCGATGCCATAGAACAGAACAAAAAACGAGGAGACCTCGGTATTACATACGATCTCGAAGTATTAAGACTGATCGATTCCTTTACCGAAGTCGGTCTTTATGTAGGAAGCGTTGTTATCACAAAATACGCCGGACAACCTGCCGCAGACGCTTTCAGAGCAAAACTCTCCGCATTAAATATCAAGAATTATCTTCATTATCCGATCGAAGGATATCCAAGCAATATATCTCTTATCGTAAGCGATGATGGCTACGGTAAAAACGATTATATAGAAACCTCGCGCCCGCTTGTGGTCATAACCGCTCCGGGACCCGGCAGCGGAAAGATGGCAACCTGTCTTTCCCAGCTTTATCACGAAAATAAGCGTGGTATAAAGGCCGGATATGCAAAGTTTGAAACATTCCCCATCTGGAACCTTCCGTTAAGTCATCCCGTTAATATCGCTTATGAAGCAGCTACTGCGGACTTAAGCGATGTCAACATGATCGATCCTTACCACATGGAAGCATACGGTATCACTACCGTTAACTATAACCGTGATGTTGAGATCTTCCCTGTTTTGAATGCCATCTTTACACAGATACTGGGACAGAGTCCTTACAAGTCTCCCACAGATATGGGTGTTAACATGGCAGGATACTGCATTACCGATGACGCCGCATGTATAGAAGCCTCCAAACAGGAGATCATAAGAAGATATTATGCCGGTATGTGCGATCTCAAAAAAGGTATCGGTACAAAAGAAACTGTCTATAAACTTGAACTTTTAATGAAACAGATGAATCTTTCCGTATCCGACCGTCCTGTTATCGCTGCCGCGATGAAGCGTGAAGAGACCACCGGACATCCCGGAGTTGCGATCGAACTTCCGAACGGAAAGATCATCTCGGGTAAGACCACCGACTTAATGGGACCCAGTGCCGCAGCACTTATCAATTCCCTTAAAGAGCTTGCCGGCATAGATCACAAAGTTCACCTTGTGAGCAAGGCTGCTTTGGAACCTATACAGACTATCAAGACCGACTATTTCGGCAGTCACAATCCGCGTCTTCACACAGACGAGATACTTATAGCCTTAAGCGTCAGTGCGGCTTCCAATCCTCAGGCAAAGCTTGCGCTTGAACAGCTTCGGAAGCTAAGAAACTGTGAAGTTCATTCCTCGGTCCTTCTTTCAACCGTAGATGAGAGGATATTTAAAAAACTCGGTATGAACCT
>JAGCCY010000338.1 GCA_017651385.1 Lachnospiraceae bacterium | reverse complement strand
CCATGAAACAACGGCTATAAGACATACAACAGCAATGATCGTTGCCATATTCATAAGGAACCTCCTTTCATACTATGATATCATAATCGGTTCTTTCGTAAAGCTTAAGCTGCCTTATCGGCATGAAGTTCGTACTGCTTGTCGAAGTTAGCGCGGCTCTTGTGAGCTATGAATGCCACGATCGCACAGATACAAAGAACTGCGATAAGCCCCGGTACGAATGCTGCGCCAAGTTTACCTTCGGTGATGAGAGTACCGATCTGGTAGGTAAGGAAGGCAACCGTATATCCTGTACCAAGCTGAAGCCCGATCGCTGCCCACAGCCACTTTGCGTTGTGCATTTCGGAGTTCATGGCACCGATCGCTGCAAAACAAGGCGGTGTGTAAAGGTTAAAGAACAGATATGCCAAAGCTGCTGCGGTCGTAAGACCCATAACGGATGCAACTTCGTTTGCTCCGCCGGTGAGTGCGAGTTCTTCGGTATCGATAAAGTTGGTGATCGCATAACATACGGCAAGAGTACCGACAACGTTTTCTTTTGCGATAAAGCCCGTAACTGCCGCTGCGGCAAGCTGCCATGCAAAGATACCTACGATCGGGATGAGAAGATATGCGAAAGGTGTAGCGATGCCTGCAAGGATCGAGGTGTTCTCCATACCCTCTTCGACTGCCTGGAAGCGCCAGTTGAAGGACTGCATCAGCTGAACAACGAGGTTACATATCAATATGATGGTAGCTGCCTTAACGATATAGGCCTTTGCTATTTCAAGCATAGAGCCGAATGCGTATTTAAGGCTCGGAACCTTCCACTTGGGAAGCTCCATGATAAAGAATGACTTTCTGTATTTATAACCTGTAACGAACTTGATCAAAAGCGCACCGAGGAATATAAGTAAGATCCCGAAGAAATAGCTTACAGTGCTTACCCAGCCCGCACCGTTAAAGAACGCGCCCGCAAAAAGTGCGATAACGGGGATCTTTGCACCGCAGGGGATAAAAGTTGTAAGCATTGTGGATGCTCTTCTTTCACGCTCGTCCCTGATCGTACGACAGGCCATGATAGCGGGAATACCGCAGCCTGTACCGATCACGATCGGAATGACCGACTTACCCGAAAGGCCCACTCTCTTAAAGATGGGATCCATGACTACGCTGACACGAGCCATGTAACCGCAGTCCTCAAGGAGTGCAAGTAAGAAGTACATTACCATAACAAGCGGAAGGAAACCTACAACGGCACCGACACCGCCGATGATACCCTCTGAAATGACCGTAGACAGAAGTGCGGGGCTGTCTTCAAGTTTTCCGGCTACGAATTCCTTGAACATTTCGATCCAGCCTACAAGCCAGTCTGCGATAAGGGGGCCCAAAAACGACTGGGATACCCAGAATACGCCGAACATAACGGCTGCAAAAATGATAATGCCCACGATGGGGAATGTAACTATTGAGTCTATTGTATCCCCGGCGTTCTTTTCCCTGGAAAGAACCTTACGGGTTTCAACGGCCTTTACCGTCTGATTGACGAAATCAAAACGCTTACGGTCTTCTCTGTCGACTGCGGCCTTATCGTGAAGGTCGATCTTAGGCTGAGTGTAAGGAGCCTTCTGCATGGTTCCTTCAAGGCTTGCTGCCTTATCGATGACTTCCGAAAGTCCCTTTTTCTCAACAGAGTTTGTGGGGATGATCGGGCAGCCGAGTTTTGCTTCCAAAGCGGCAACATCGATCTTTGTGCCTTCCTTGTCGTTTATATCACTCTTATTAAGTGCTACTACAACAGGAATCCCAAGTTCCAGAAGCTGTGTCGTAAAAAACAGGCTGCGGCTTAAATTTGTTGCATCAACGATATTTACTATTGCGTCCGGATGTTCATCACGAACGTACTCACTTGTGATGCCTTCTTCTGGAGTGAAGGGAGACATTGAATATGCACCGGGAAGATCGACAGCCGTAAGCTGCTTGCCTTTTGCATACTCCTCCTTAATGGGTCCTTCTTTTCTCTCGACGGTAACTCCGGCCCAGTTACCGACTTTTTCCTTGCGTCCGGTAAGTGCGTTGTACATTGTGGTCTTACCGCTGTTAGGATTGCCGGCGAATGCGATTCTCATAACTTTTTCTTTCCTCTCTTCTGTACTGTAAATGAAGATATATATGGTAGCTGTCGGTTAAACAGTTATACCCTTATTAAATAATGATAGCCTCACAGATATTGTTATCGAGGCTGTATCTGCCGTCTTTTATCGCAACGATCGAATGCCTGCGCTTCTTTGTGATCACCGTTATCGGTTCACCGCTGTAACAGCCGAGTCTGAAGAGAAATTCCTTCATGTCATCATCCCCGGTATTAACATCCTTTATGCTGTAAGTTTCTCCTTCCGATGCGTTAAGTAATGTCATAGCTGTCATCATCTCCATATTGATTATTCCTTATCTGTACTTGCGGTTTGAGTTAGGCACATCTAACCAATTGTCCGAAAAACAGTTAGGTATGCCTAACCGATGGGTTAAAAAACAAGTTAGTCTTACCTAACTTCGTGGCTAAAAATTTAGTTAGGCATGCCTAACTAAATTAATCGAAATCATATTATATCATCTTTAAATCAAATGCAACACAAAAATGCATATTTCTTTACATTTTTTTAGTATCACACGAAAAGTGCCGGAAGAATATGTCCGTCGTAATCAAACAAAGCCTGGTTGGCCCATTCATTTCCGCCGGGTCCCTTTTCACCAGTATATGTAAGGGCTTCCTTCGTAGCCCATCCGCAGCCCTTTACGGGTATCCATGCAGGCTCCCAGTAGTAATAGCCCTTTCCAAGACCGTCGGGAAGAGATTTAAGAAGATTGTTTATATGTTCCATAAAAGCCTTCTGCCCGTCGACTGTCATCGGGTAATCAAGGTCTTTTATAAGTTCTTCTTTGGTGGCATATCCTTTTCTTTCGTCGGGATCAAGCCCCTCATATTCGGCATAATCCTCCATGGTGTATCCCATGGACAGCTCTGCAAGATACATCGGTTTATGAAACCTTTCGGCCATATCGAACATATTGTATTCAAGATTTTTAAGACTGCCGTGCCAGAAAGGATAATAAGAAAGGCCTATTACGTCAAAATCCGCACCGCCTGCCTTAAAATATCCGTCAAACCACTTTCTGTAAAGATCGTTATTTCCGCCGTTATCAAGATGGAGCATGACCTTCGTGTCAGGACACACTTCTCTTACAGCCTTTATGCCTGCATTTAAAATATCCTTAAGTATCGGATTAAAATATGCTTCGTCCGCATCCGAAGGTCTTTCAAAATGCCTGTTTCCCAAAGGCCAAAGACATCCGTTTGTGATCTCGTTTCCCACCTGCACCATAAACGGTCTTAGATCCAATGCACAAAGCTTTGTAAGGATCTCACGGGTATAATCATAGACATGACTTACAAGTTCTTTTGCGCTGCTGCCCTTCCAGGCCTTAGGTACGATCTGTTTACCGGGATCCGCCCAGAAGTCGCTGTAATGAAAGTCTAAAAGATAGTTTATGCCCGCTTCTTTTGCCCTTCTTGCGAGAATGACCGTTTTTTCAAAATCGTTTGTGCCGGCTCCGTAAGGCTTGCCGTCCTCACTGTACGGATCGTTCCAAAGGCGTAGTCTTACGGAATTAACGCCGTGCCTTTTTAATATAAGAAACAGATCTTCGGCATCATTTAAGTCGTAATATTTTGCGCCGCAGGCTTCTTCCTCTATCAGGGAAGAAACATCCATGCCTTTTATAAAGTCCGTCAACTCCTTAATTCCTCCATGGTAAAACGCTTACCTATAAAACCGTAACGAAATCTTGCCATCTCGTTCTTCTTAAGAACATCCTCTTCGCTGCCCCTGTACTGGCAACGTATGCAGTAATATTCTTCTTTTTCTTTATCGTAAAACATATCTATGTCGAGGTCTCTCATAAAACATGAGGGGCAGCGATAATTTAATCTTCCCTTGCCAGACTGAGCCATGTCGTAAATACCTCCTTATCTTTAAGTGTTCCCGTATATCCGAGTGTAAACATGGGTGAAAAAGCGTAACCTTCCTTGATATAGCCGACCTTTTTGCTTCCTTCGGCCTTAAGTCCCACTCTTGTCTTGATGGCACCTACCGTCGCATATACTTCGCCTGCATCATCAAGATATTCTTCGCGGCATCTGTATCCGTAATCGATCGATCTTGTTTCTTTGCCCGTTACAAAAAGCTTTACGCACTTCATATCTTCGGGGTATTCGGTCGTGCCGTAGCATGCGACCATATACTCGTTGATCGTAACCTCTGCATCTGGATCCGACATCTTAAGTATCTTTCTTTCGAATTTGATCGAAGACGAGCCTTCGTCAAAAGAAACCACGGTCTGAAGCGTTACGGTAAGATCTTCGAATTCGATATCAACAGGATCCAGCACAAGTTTTCTGATCTTTCCGCCATCGGCTTTTGCTTCTTTCTCAAAACGTGCCTTGGTTCGGCACAAAGCCAGATCCACTTCCTCGCCGTTATGACAGATCTTGGCACTTCTAATGGTCCCTTCACCGGCATAATGGGTAAAGAAGCCCGCACGGTACTTTTCCTGGATAAGGAAAGGATATGAAGCATCCTGTACATGATCGGTGCCTATTCCCACGGGCCACTCAAGCTTTGCGGCATAAGGGCGAAGATCCGTGATCGCACCGCCCTGGTCCATATTGACGCATGCGCGCATATACGGATCGCAATACCAGAATATCTGCTTGTCAGAACCGTAGAGGATATCTTTCCAGAGTGCGCATTCGGGTTCGGTGTATCGCTTGTGTGCACGCCAGAAATCTGCGAATTCCGCCATTCCCATGTCTTCAAGTTCGCCTTTTTTCTTAAGTTCGCCGTAATAAGCCATTCCGTCCGAATATGACTTTTTCAAAAGCTCATAGGGCGCTTCCCAGCGGCCCATCTTATTCATCCAGCCGGGACCCACAAATACCATGTTGTAAGCTATTCCGTTGTTGTAATCACCGAGTACCCTGTACTGGTCCACAAGATTGAAAAAGTAAGGAAACTCCCAGGTCTTGCTGTCGTATATCATTCCACGCAATACATTCTGGGGGTGAGTTCCGAAATTCGAACCGTTTCCGTCATAGCATGCAAGAAGATCTCTCGAAAGATGGGGAATTGCCACTATCCCGCTGTCTTCTTTTTCATTGGCTGCGGGTGCATGGGTATTGACCTTTGAAGGGATCCACGGAGCCCAGGGACCGCCGTCCATAAGCGTATACCATGAATTGTTGCATGTATGATAAGCCTTGGGACCCTCTTCCCAGCAGGTTGCCACGGCACACTTAACGGAAGGGTATTTTTCTTTTATATAATTGATAAGTTCGGCATCCATATAATATGAGCCCGTAGACTCGGGATAGAAACCGAAGCAGTCATGGAACTTTTCAAAAACATCGTCCACGATGGACATCTTGTCTTCCATTGAAAACATCCATATACAGAAGTCCTTGGTCTTATACTTTTCACGGAATTCATTGCAGGGAAGGCCCAAAAGCGTAAGCGCGATCTCGTCGCCGTATTTCTCATGGTGTTCTTTTGCCAGCGAAACCGCTTCCGCATTGAAAAGACTTGCGTATGTCATCTGGATGGTGGTCTTTAATCCGTTCTCATGAGCAAGCTGCTGCTGAGTCTTAAATATATCCAAAGACTCCGTAAGCAGAGCCTTTCTGCCGATATCCTCAGCCTTTCCGTGCCCCGTTACCTTCTCGGCATATTCCGGTACCATCTCGGGACGGTGGATAATGTTTACTATAAATCTGTTTTTCATCTTCTTACATCCTTTCCGAGTATCGTTCTTGTGGATTCTCTCATCATGACTTCGTATCCCAGAAGCGTTCTTTCGGGCACATTTTCTCCCGATATCATCTTAAGAAGCGTGTTCGCTGCCGTCTTTCCGAGTTCTTTTGCGTCAAAAGAAAGCGACGTGATCGACGGAATGTTTCTTTCAAGCACGCTTGAATTGTAAAATGAAGCAACCTTTATATCGTCGGGGACTTCAAGATTGTTCCGCTTTAATTTGTCCAAAACCTTTACGCAGATCGAATCATCCATGCACAATATGCACTCGACATCCGTTTTAAGGGTTCGGTCGACTATATAATCAACGCTGTCTTCGTTGCAGTTATCAAAGATAAGCCCGTAATCTTCGGGAAGCTTCGCCTCTTCCATTGCGGAAGTAAATCCCTGCATACGGCTCTTTGTGACCATGTAAGCCGGATTGTCGCATAAAAGAGCGAACCGCTTTATTCCCTGAGTGATAAGCCTTGTGGTAAGGTCAAAGCACGCTTTTTCATGATCGTTATCTATCTGTATGATGCCGGGCTGACGGCTTGAACCGATCGCCACAAACGGAACCTTCTTTTCAAGCAGAAGCTCTGCGGGAAGATCCTTTGTGAAAGTTCTTGTAAGCACTATCCCGTCGACCTTTCTGTTATAGATAAGGCGTTCAAGCTGTTCTATATTGTCTGTCCCCGTCATCGACACAAGCACATCATAGTCGGCTGCGCTCGCGGAATCGCAGACACCCATCAGGCACTTTTGAAAGAACGGAAGATCCATAAGCGCAAAATCATCCGGAACTGTGATCCCTATATTGTAAGTACGCTGTTGGGCAAGTCCCTTTGCAATTGCATTCGGAACATAATTATGCTCCGAGATGTATTCAAGAATCCTTGCTTTGGTCTCGGCCCCGACTCTCCCTTTACCGGAAATTGCCCTTGAAACCGTGGTCTTTGACACATTAAGCGCCGTTGCCACATCATCGATCGTGATTTTCCTGTTTTCCATGTCATACCCCTGACTTAAGTATTTTGTCAAAAATCAGTATGCATTCCGTGTTCTTTTACCTTCTAATCTTCAAGACAAAGGTAAAAATCGTCCATTGTCCCCCAGGCGCCCTTGCCGCCGCTAAAGAATATTCCGACAGTCAGTTCCCCATTGCTGACTTTTATATCATTGATCTCGGGATGGACCCATTCACACCATCCGTTTACTTCATAGTCACATTTGTACACCATGTCGCCCGATACCGCATAGAGGTACATCAAAGCATCATCGCCGCTGTCTCCGCCCTGGATATAAGCGCTTAAGTAATAATCGCCGTCCTGAAGGCCGGTTATCGTCTGTTCGGCACTGAATTGAGCCTCGGAATTTCGCCAGTAATGCATGGCCCATTCTCCGGTGTAGGAATCCGTTTCCTTTTTCTGATAGTCGAGGACCGAATCTCCGGAATAAATGAATTTCCACATGGATCTGTCTTCGTCTTCAAAACTTGGATTTTGCACCCAATTTACATTTTCGACCTTGATCGAAGCGGTTATCGCCGTGCCGTCCTCAAAGCTTCCGGTCACT
>JAGCCY010000337.1 GCA_017651385.1 Lachnospiraceae bacterium | reverse complement strand
CGGAAGCTCTCTGACACCGTCGCATCCACATTGTTTTTAAGAAATTGAATTGCATCCTGATCCTTCGGTGCCATTTCCACATATTCATTGGTGCTGATCATGCGATAACTCATGTCCTTAACATCTATAAACATGGAAAAATTAAATATCTTTCCGACAGCCTCAATGATCTTTAAGTAGTTTTCAAGTTCCTGCTGGGCGGTTATGTCACGATAGCAGCCCATATAGATCTCCAAAGAGCCGTCATCGTCGCGTCTTATGAACCTTCCCGCTCCCGTGACCCAGATGATACTTCCGTCTTTTTTCTGCATTCGGTATGTGGCATGAGTAATATCCGGGAGGTCGCGATGGATCTTTACCGAGTCCCAAAAGAGCTTCACGATCCCTTCCCGCTCCTCCGGTACGAGGGTTTTTACCCAGCTGTCAAACTCATTGGGGAGATCCTCCACTCCGTCATAACCGAGCATCTGTCTGGTCTCATCGTTAAACTCAAAGCTTAATAGATTCTCATCACGATCAAATGTGCAAAAATACATACCTGCCTTTAAGCCCTTGGCAAACATATCCTCTCTGAATTTGGCTATGCGGTACTTGCTGTTTGCGGCATCGATCCTTCGGTTGCATTCGTTAATAAGATCGTGCAATTCCGCAGGATATTCTGATGTATCAAATAATGGCGATGTATCATCCACCAAGACGCTATCCTCAGCTGCAAACTGACCGATTCCCTTATCAATGCTTTCTCTTATCGCTTCTTTGTCCATTATTCCTTAATCTTCCCTTCCTTTAAGAGTCTTAAGAATATATCCGCGATCTTCGGATCAAACTGCTTGCCCTTGTTCTTCTCGATCTCTTCTTTTATCATTTCCGAAGTCAGTTTCTTCCTGTAAACTCTGTTTGAATTCATGGCGTCAAAGGAATCCGCAACGCATATCATCCTTGCTATAAGGGGTATATCCTCCCCGGCCAGCCCTTCGGGATATCCCTTGCCGTCATAGCGCTCATGATGATAGCGCGCTCCCTCGTCCACATCTTTAAGGCTCTTGAAATTTCTCAAGATCTCACCTCCGCGAACCGTATGGGATTTTATGATCTCGAATTCGTCATCGTCAAGCTTTGAGGGCTTCTTTAAGATACTGTCGGGAACACCGATCTTTCCGCAGTCATGAAGCTGTGCAGTATAATAGATCCTGTCCAGCTCCTCGCCGGAATAACCCATTTCCTCGGCAATTGCCCTGGTATACTCGGCAACTCTCGCGGAATGACCGTTTGTATAGGGATCCTTGGCATCGATAAAGCCCGTAAAGGTTTCGATGGATTCCTGAATGATCTCATTATCCCGCTGATGTCTGAGATTATATTTTCTGATCTGAGCGGTTGTAATGGTATATATGATAAGAGAGATCAGCCATACAAACATACCGGCTGCCGCAACCCAGAAAAATGAATCCTGTCTTAACAATCTGTGATATTGATACCTGACATCCAATACCCATCCGTCTACCTGTTCACCGATGGGTACATATAAGATCATGCCGGGAACTGTGCCCTCATAGGGCTCTAAGGGTACCTCCAGCGCATTTTCGTTAGAGCACGGGATGTATATCAGATAGTCTCCCGGATTCATACGGATCATAGTCTCACCGTCAAATGTGACGGTGTCAAAAGAATAATCATCGGCTTTAAATTCACGAAGATCCGGAACCGTTGCCACATACTCCCCTTTATCCACATTCTGATGGATCTCCACTGAGCCGTTCCATCCCGACACTATGAATAATTCTTTATCGAAGGTCAGTTTAAAGGAAAAATCAAAGATCTCATCGGCTGTGTTGTTCTTCACGGCAAAATCGTAGGTGAAAGCCTGATAGTTGAACTCTGTAAGACCTTCATTGTTAAAGTCAAAGATCTTACTCCAGGTACTTCCTCTGGGAGCGGCGCTTACGCTAAAACCCTTTTCCTCGGACGCTTCCGAGAAAAGCCTGCTGCCTGCGAAAGTCTCCTCATGGATGGTATTGTTGTAGTCATGTACTCTCAGGACACTTGCCAAAAAAACGACCAAAATGCATGCAAGTGAGATCAGAAATACTATAGGGGCTTTTTTCTTTTTCATACTTTTTATACTGCTCCTCGCCTTATGATAATCTTCTTTTTCATTCAACTGTTCATTATATATTCGAACTGTTGTAAAAAAATTAACTTCGCCAAATAAATTGGCGAAGTTAATCCGACGCATGCCGATAATTACTGTTTATTTCAAAGACATCACATAGATCTGACAGGGATTTGCCTCGTCCCAAAGGAGCGGAAATACCTCTAACTCCTTAAAACCACAGCTTATGTAAAACAGATTTGTCCTGTCATAATCCTCATACACGCCCATCTTCACAGTCTTGACCTGCATAAACTCATATCCCATCGATCGGGCAGCTTCTTTTGCACGTTCTACCAGCTGTCTGCCAACGCCGCTCCTGTGGTGTTCTTTTAAAACTCCCATAACGGCCAGTTCAACGGTAGCCTTTCCCGTTTCTTTAAGGCAGAGGAATCCTATGGCTTCCTCTTCTTCCTTTGCCGCAAAGAAAGTCCAGCCGGCACTTCCCAAAATATATTCTTCTCTGCTCTCTTCTATCCCAAACCAGTCGGTAAGAGCCTCCAGTACTTTTCTTGCTATAGCCTTTTTTTCGTTTGGATCTTTAATCTCAACTATCATTATTCTCTGTCCTTTCACCCATTTTTTCTGACATAGATCTTTTCCGTTGCGGGCACCCAAAGATCAAATGCATATACATGCTCTGCATCAGCCCGGTCCATATTATTCCTCAACAATGAAACGCCCGATATCCCGGGAGATCTCTTCTACCTCCTCTTCGAGCGTTTTTTCGCTGTTGTCATAGAGCTTACCTTTGTTCTCCGGCATTTCTTCAAGTTTCCTCTTTAAGAACAAGGCGCGGTCTGTCATTTCAATATCACCGCGCTCCCTGATCCTGGCAGTAATGGCTTCTTTTGAAGCTGTAAGCACTATGTAATACAGTTCTGCCGAATGCTCATCCGCAAGTTTTCTGAGTAACGGCATCTCATCTTCCACCACATAGTCGATCAGAACATCGATGTTTCGGGCAAGAGCCTTTCCCGCCACATCCAGAATGCATTCCCAATTGAATTTCAGGATTTCGTGCCATTCTGCCTGATCGGCGGCCTGTCCGTTTTCCCAAAAAGGTTCCTCTTCATAAGAACGGAGCACAAATCCCTGATGAAAATCGTCTCCGTGGATAACATAAGCCTGTTTCTTTTCCTCTACTGTGACCATATGCTTCGCAAAAGCATCGGTGAATGTTGATTTACCGCATCCGCAAGGACCGGAAATAAAATAAATATTCGCCATGTAGATCATCGCCCTTTCAATATGTTCACAAAATAGTTTATAATTATTTTTTGTGAATGTCACCTTTTTAATCCCGAAATCATATATATAGTGTAAGGCCATTCGCGAAGACCTGTTGTTATCACTTAAGGAGGACAACAAATGAATCAGGAAGAAAGGAATGCAAGTTTAGAGCGGGTCATTGAAAACTACAGTAACATGCTCTATAAGATCTGTTTCTTGATGCTTAAAAACGAGCAGGACACGAAAGATGTGCTCCAGGAAACATTTTTGGCATACATGACCAAACGCCCGCACTTTCATTCCGAAGAACATAAGAAAGCTTGGCTTATCAAAGTATCACAGAATAAGTGCAGAGAGTTCCTGCGATTTCATAAAATGCATGCCGGTATCCCTCTTGATGAGGTGGAAGAAAGCATAAAGATCACTCAAGGACTCGATATGGAAGACAGAGAAAAGCTTGAACTTATATGGAACCTTAATTCGAAACTTAAAAGCGTAGTAATCCTTTATTATGTGGAAGGCTATTCTGTTAAAGAGATCTCAGCCATCCTGAATATATCGGAATGCGCAGTAAAGAAACGTCTGCAAAGAGCCAGAGAGATACTCTCTAAGCTTGGCAGAAGCTATGACGAAGGAGTTGTATATGAATAATATTTTTGATGAAGAGCTTTTCTCAAACATTGAGATATCAGACCGTTTAAAGAAAGAATTATACGAAAACTGCAAACGAGGTAAAAGGACCGGTGACTTCAGATTCAGATATGCCGGCGCCTTAACCGCACTCATCGGTTTCATCGGATTCGCATGTACAGGCATCGCATCCTACGCATATTACCAAAGTGTACAGATGCGTATGGAATCAATGCCGGAAACCGAGATCCACGAATACGTATCGGATCTTGAAAATGACACCGGCGTAACCATTGATGATTCCTACAGCAGAAAATTAAGCGACGAAGAAACGCTTAAAGTTGCCGACCTGGAAAGAAAATATAATTCGCAAGGGATGTATCCCGAAGAAAACGTAGAAAGAGTAGCCACCTTAGCAGAATGGGACGGCAATTCCGTTTGCTACGTTGAAGAAGACCACAAGCTTCACTTACCGGATAACATGACCGAAGAAGACCTTCTTGAATTTATAGACTACAGCACCAAGAAGGACTATGTAATGGAACAGGAAGCCACAGAAATTACGGATGATACGCCCTCTCCATACGTTAACTTGGAAGGTGTATCGGAAGCCGACCTTGTAAAGGCTGCCCGTCCGGCATTGGAAAAGCTTTTCGGAAAAGACGTAGCTTCCGGATGGAACACAAGAGTTGAGGCATTTAAGCCCTCCGCCACAGATCCTTCTCTCGGTACATCCCATGATATGTATTTTATCTATTGGGAACAGATCGGCGGATCTTCTAACAGCACCGACTATGTGGTAGTTATAAACATGGATGATTCATCAATCGGCGCTGTAGCCGTTCGAGGAAGAGAACACTTTGCTTCCCTTGAAAGTTTCTCAGATGAAGAGGCAAAATCAAGGCTCAAATCAGACCTTCCGAAAGTGCTTGCAGAGATTGAGCGCCTTTACGGCTACAAGGATCCTGTAAGCGTAAGATGCGAAGTATGCTACGATTACACGGATTATGGCGAAAACGATGCAAGACAGCTCCGCTACGTATTTGACTTTGGCGGAAAGACCGTCGACGTTATGTGGGATTTAGGTCCCAAGAAACTTGCATCCGTAGAATTCTTTAACGAATAATTCTTCTTCTGTTTACATCATCAATAAGAAAGCCCCCGGCCTTTCCATGCCGGGGGTTTTCACTATTACTTAATACCCAAGAAATTTTTTCAGTTTTTCATCCGAAATAAGATCTTTTTTATCAAGGCCGAAGCCGTCGGCGGGAACGATCTTAAGATAACGGTCCAAAAACTTATCATAGGACTTCTCTTTAAAACAATCGGGCGTGATAAAGAAATCTCTGGATCCGCCCGTTGAACGGTTTCCGGCCTGCACGTTCACTTTATAATCTCCCGTCTTTAATCGGTAAAATCTGTATCTTTCAAGGTTCCATCCGTTAATATCGATGTGTCCGTGCGGAACCTCATAGGTATCCACGACCGGATTGGCCGAAAGGGCTGCTTCTTTATACGCATGCACCGCATTGTCTATAAAGTGATCGGCATCGCGGACATCGACCACATAGAATTTACTGTCACCTTTGTATGCTCTTACAAACTCCGGATCTCCGCCAACCTTCTTAATGTCAAAGCGGCAATATTCCTTAAGCATTTCTTTTTCGAGCCAGCGGTAATCTTTTTTGACGATCTTGTATGCTTTGTCCAGGTATATCTCTATATCCGTGCCGTACTTAAATTTCGTTTCGGGATAAGAGTCTTTAACGGTTTCTTTCACATATTCACAAAGAAAATCCACAAACTCGTCTGCGGTGGTTCCTTCTGTCCATTCATCGACAAGCTTAGTACCCCGCCAGCCTTTACTTACATGACCGAATACATACCGGCCGTGGTTAGGGACAATATCCCAGAGTTCTTTTTTTAACATCTGGGTCATTGTCACCCACGGATATTCCTTTTTAAGCTTTTCAAGCGCCTTTTCATAGTAGACTGTAATGTCGGTTCCGTATTTAAAAAGCTTTTGATCGATCTTTGGCTTTTTGTTAAGCTCCTCCTCTTTCTTTTGCTCGTTTTGCCATTCTTCTTCCTTGTCAAAGAAAAAATCGTTGCTTAACGCCGTCCATGCCCAGACATCATCCTTTTT
>JAGCCY010000336.1 GCA_017651385.1 Lachnospiraceae bacterium | reverse complement strand
TAAGGTTACTTGTTTTAACATTTATCCACAACTTATTCACTTTTTGTGGATATTAATATTCAAATAATAGTTATCCACTTATTTTCCACTTTTGTGTAAAACTAAATATTGTGGTCAAAAAAAATTTTTTACACTATATTGTTAATGAAAAAATTTTAGATTTTATTTTTGCTGTTTTCCTTGACTGTTACTTGTTTTTTTCATATAATCGTTTTGCTATTTTCCTAATGAGATTACAAATTTACCTTATTATATATAGGTAGTTTTCAGTAAGGAGGTGTATTGACTATGAAGATGACATTTCAGCCCAAGAAGAGACAACGTTCAAAGGTTCACGGCTTCAGAGCACGTATGAGTTCAGCCGGCGGAAGAAAGGTTTTGGCAGCAAGAAGAGCCAAAGGAAGAAAGCAGTTATCAGCTTAGGCCGCATTTATGTGGCCTTTTTTTCTATTAAAAGAAGACTATGATATTTACGGATACTTTAAAAAGTAATATCGATTTCTCAAATGTTTACAAAAACGGTAAATCGTATGCCAACAGATTACTTGTAATGTATATAAAGGAAAATGGCACGGAAAGTAACAGGCTTGGCATATCTGTAAGTAAAAAAGTAGGAAACAGTGTAGTAAGACACAGGCTTAAAAGGCTTGTGAAAGAAAGTTATCGGTTACAGGAAGCTGTATTCAATAGTGGTTTGGATATCGTGATCGTCGTAAGGGTAAGTGCAAAGGATAAGACTTATAAAGAAATTGAAAGTGCATTGTTACACTTGGGAAAGCTTCACAACATAACATCGACAACATGAAACATATCTTGATTTTTTTAATAAAAACATATCAAAGGTATATTTCTCCTTTAAAGACCACTAAATGTCCATATACTCCCACCTGCTCCCAATACGGTTTGGAAGCGGTTGAAAAATATGGGTTTATTAAAGGCGGTCTTTTGGCTTTATGGAGAGTTTTAAGATGTAATCCTTTTTCAAAAGGCGGTTATGATCCTGTTCCCTAAGATATATTTTTATTGGAAACAGTAAGGAGTTTGTTTTGAATTTATTAGTTCTTACACAGGATAAAGGTAAAATTCTTGGGCCCATTGCAAAATATATTCTGGGACCCATTTTAAATGCTATCTTTAATTTCTTAAATTGGATCAAGATTCCAAATGTCGGTCTTGCAATCATTCTTTTTACAATAGTCATTTATCTTCTTATGCTGCCTTTGACCATAAAGCAGCAGAAGTTCTCAAAACTTCAGGCGAAGATGAATCCTGAACTTCAGGCTATTCAGAAAAAGTATAAAGATAAAAAAGACCAGGATTCTCAGATGGCAATGAATCAGGAGACTCAGGCAGTATATGCAAAATACGGTGTTTCTCCGACAGGTTCCTGTCTTCAGTTACTCATTCAGATGCCCATCCTTTTTGCTCTTTACAGAGTTATTTATGCAATTCCCGCATATGTACCCATTATCAAAGATACATTTACAAATGTAGTCACAAGTCTTGCGGAAAATAAAGATAAAGCTGCAACATTGCTTCAGTCTTTTTCTTCTGCCAGAATGTACTCAAACCAGTTTGCAAACGAACTTTTTGTAAACGGTGACGCGGAATATGTTAAGAATACATTTATAGATGTTCTTAACAGGGCATCCACTTCCGAATGGGAATCCATTTACGCAAACGGAAACTTCCCTCAGTTTAAGGATGTGGTCGTTTCCACAATGGAACAGCTCAACAGGTTCAATAATTTTCTCGGTATTAATATAGGTAATTCACCGAGTTATACGGTTAAGACGGCATTTGCCAATCATCAGTTTTTGATCGTTATCGGTGCGATCTTAATTCCTGTTTTGTCTGCGGTAACACAGTGGATAAATGTTAAGCTTACACCTCAGGCTTCAAACAAAGATTCATCCGGTAATCAGCAGGCAGATCAGATGCAGTCTTCAATGAAGGCAATGAACACATTTATGCCGATATTTTCAGCTATCATGTGTTTCACTCTTCCCGCAGGTATGGGTATCTACTGGATCGCCGGTTCTGTTGTAAGAAGTATCCAGCAGGTAGCTATCAATAAGTACATCGATAAGATGGATATTGAAGAAGAGATAAAGAAAAACGTTGAAAAGCGTAACAAGAGACTTCAAAAAGCAGGAGTTGATCCTTCAAAGATCACCGCTAATGCAAATCGTTCCACAAAGACGATGGAAGTTTTGGCAAAACTTAAAGATGAAAACGATGCCAAGGTTAAGGCCATAAGAGAAGAAAACGAAGCCAAAGTTGCGGAAGCAAGGAAGAAACTTGAGTCTTCTTCAAAAGGTAAAAATTCTATTGCTGCCAAGGCAAATCTTGTAAAAGAATATAACGAAAAGAACAATAACAATTAATAGGAGAAAGCAGATGGATTACAGGGAATTTACGGCAAAAACAGTTGATGATGCCATAACCGAAGCATGTAAGGCATTATCTGTTACAAGTGATAGATTGGATTATGAAGTTGTTGAAGAAGGTTCTTCCGGATTTTTGGGAATACATGCAAAGAATGCTGTTATCAAGGCAAAGATCAAAGATTCTTCCGAGGACAGAGTAAAGGATTTCCTTGACGAAGTATTGGCTGCAATGAATTTAAGCGCAGAAGTTTCCGTTTCTTATAACGAAGAAGAAAAAGAAATGGACGTTGAGATATCCGGTGACGATATGGGTATTTTGATCGGTAAGAGAGGACAGACTCTTGATTCTTTACAGTATCTTGCATCTCTTGTATGCAATAAGGGTACCGAAGAATATATAAGAGTTAAAGTCGATACGGAAAATTATCGTGAAAGAAGAAAAGAAACTCTTGAAAATCTTGCAAGAAATATGGCTTTCAAGGTTAAGCGTACAAAGAGAACGGTTTCTTTGGAACCTATGAATCCTTATGAAAGGCGGGTTATCCACTCGGCACTTCAGAACGATAAATATGTAACTACCCACAGCGAGGGTGAGGAACCGTACAGACACGTAGTTGTTACACTTAAGAAGTAATCTTATGGGTGTCTTAGTTTTCTAAGACACCTTTTATATTTTTAAAGGATAACATGAATAAAGATACGATCGCTGCCGTTTCTACCGCTTTATCCGATTCCGGGATCGGGATCATACGTGTAAGCGGAAAAGAAGCCATTTCAATAGTCGATAAATTGTATGTGGATAATAAGGGAGAACATAAACTTGCCTCCTTTCCTTCGCATACGATCCATTACGGTTTTATCGTTTTTGAAGGACATGAACTTGATGAAGTAATGGTATCGATCATGAAAGCACCGAGTTCTTTTACCAAAGAGGACGTTGTGGAAATAAACTGCCACGGCGGAGTTTTTGTAATAAAAACCGTTCTGGATGCAGTTCTCAGATCCGGAGCAAGGCTTGCCGAACCCGGAGAATTTACAAAAAGAGCCTTTTTAAACGGAAGGATCGATCTTTCAAAAGCAGAAGCCGTTATGGATGTTATTTCGTCCGAAAGTAAGGCTGGACTTGATAATTCTCTTAAACATTTAAACGGAAATCTATATAATAAGATAAGAAAGATCCGTGAAGATGTTTTATATGAAACGGCATTTATAGAATCCGCATTGGATGATCCCGAACATTTTTCTTTGGACGATTATCCTGAAAAACTTTTAGAAAAGATATTAAAGCTTAAAGAAGAAACAGATAAACTTTATATGTCGTTTAAGGCCGGAAGAATACTTAAAGAAGGTATTAAAACGGTTATTCTGGGTAAGCCGAATGTTGGTAAATCTTCCTTATTAAATGTATTGACCGGCGAAGAAAGAGCGATCGTTACCATGATCCCCGGTACGACCCGTGATACGATCGAAGAAAAAGTAAGGATCGGTGATGTGTATCTAAATCTTTTTGACACTGCCGGTATACGGGAAACCGAAGATATTGTTGAAAATATCGGAGTAAAAAGAGCAAGGGAAGCTGCACAAAGTGCGGATCTTATTCTTTTTCTCATAGATTCTTCATTAAGTATTGAAAAAGAAGATATAGAAATCTATGAATATGTCAAGAATAAGAATATAATTGTATTATTGAATAAAACGGATGTTGACGGTGTTGTGAGTAAGGATGATATCATAACGTCTTTCGGAGAGTGTGATGTGATCGAAATCTCCTGTGCTACGGGCGCCGGTATAGATATTCTTACAAAGACGATAAATGAAAAATTTTATCTTGGTAATCTTAAAGCAGATAATGAGCTTGTGATCACCAATTTAAGACAGGCAGAAGAATTAAGAAGCACTTCGTCGTCTTTTGAAAATGTGATAAACAGTATTAATAACGGACTTCCCGAAGATTTCTATTCCATTGATCTTATGAATGCATATTCTTCGCTCGGAAAGATTATAGGTGAAGATGTCGACGAAGATCTGGTCAATGAGATATTTATGAAATTCTGTATGGGAAAGTAAGGAAAAATGTCGGATATATCAAAGAATCAATGGACCGAAACAGTTGATGTTTGTGTGGTCGGTGCAGGTCATGCGGGTTGTGAAGCCGCATTGGCATGTGCGCGGCTTGATTTTGATACCGTCATTTTCACTGTAAGTATAGACAGTATTGCCCTTATGCCTTGTAATCCCAATGTCGGAGGATCTTCCAAAGGACACCTTGTAAGAGAGGTTGATGCCCTCGGCGGAGAAATGGGCAAAAATATCGATAAGACTTTTATACAGTCAAAGATGCTTAATATGTCAAAAGGACCGGCTGTCCACTCTCTTCGTGCACAGGCGGACAAGTCCGAATATTCAAGAAGTATGCGAAGAGTACTTGAGAATACGGATCATTTGACGGTCAAGCAGGCTGAGATCGTCAAACTTCTTACCGAAAACGGAAAAGTTACGGGAGTGGTTACAAATACAGGGACCACCTATTTTTGTAAAGCGGTCATTCTTTGTACCGGTACTTATCTTAAAGCAAGATGTCTTTGCGGAGAGTCCATTACTTATACGGGACCTTCGGGACTTCAGGCTGCCAATTCCCTGTCGGCTTCATTAATAGAAAACGGTGTTAAGTTAAGAAGGTTTAAAACCGGTACTCCTGCAAGAATGGATAAGAGGAGT
>JAGCCY010000335.1 GCA_017651385.1 Lachnospiraceae bacterium | reverse complement strand
GATCAGAGACTATCTTATTACTTAAACATCCCGCAGATAGGAACCTATGGAAAAGTAAGGGTAAAAGAAGGAAAGGTTTCTTTTGCCGATATGAAGAGATCCTGTCTTCATGTAGTCAACTTCTCCGATTTCCAGGTAGACCCGCTTGACGGTTCTTTTAAGGGTGAGATAAGACTTGCTTATAAATACGACGAAAACGGAAATAAGACATGTTTGACCGGCGGATCCGTTAACGGTAATCTCTTAAAGTGTCAAAGCGACCTTATGTTTTCAAAAGAAACGGAGAAGCTTTCAAACTATGAAGGCCCTCTTGCGATAAAGTTAAAAAAGGTATCCGTAAGCGGCAGGTAAAAAGGAGAATCCCATGACCATTTCCCTTTGCATGATAGTCAAAAACGAAGAAAAGATATTATCCCGCTGCATCGATTCGCTTAAGGGCATTTATGATGAAGCGATCATAGTGGACACGGGTTCAACGGACAGGACAAAAGAGATAGCCCAAAAATATACCGACAAGGTATATGATTTTGAGTGGGTGGATGATTTTGCCAATGCGCGCAATTTTGCCATGAGCAAAGAGACATGTGATTACATATATATGGCAGATGCCGATGAAGTTTTGGACGATGAAAACAGGGAAAAGTTTTTAGCACTTAAAAAAGCTTTGGACGGTGAAGTCGAAGTGGTCCAGATGAGCTACGTAAATCAGCTTTCAAACGGAAGTGTTTATAACTTTGACAAAGAACTTCGGGCAAAGCTTTATAAGCGTGAGCGTTCTTTTGTGTTTGTGGATCCCATTCATGAAGTTGTAAGGGAATCGCCGGTCGTGTACGACAGCGATATAGATATCATCCATATGCAGGCGGAAAGTCATTCGGGACGCGATCTTGAGATCTTCAGAAAGGCGGTCGTAAGGGACGGCACTTTAAGCGAGCGACTGATAAACATGTATGCAAGAGAACTTATCATTGCGGGCACAAAGGAAGATTTCGACAAGGCGTTTGATTTCTTTAAAGCCGTTGCCGATGAGGGAAGGGTTTCGGAGCAGACATTAAGAGTAGTATATGTGGTACTTGCGGAAACTGCTCTGATAGACAGCAACACCGATCTTATCCTTAAATATGCGCTTAAGGATATCGCAAGTGAGGGCTCGAGCGAGATGTGCTGCATACTCGGCGCATATTTTGAAGTATTAAAGGATTATAATGAAGCGGCAATGTGGTTTTACAATGCCCGCTATGAGACACAGCCCATCATAAAGATCCGTTCCCATGGCGAGATAGCGCTCAAAGGCCTTATCCGTGTATACGGCGAGGCCGGAGAAAAAGAACTCGCTGAAGGATTTATGGAGGAACTTGATAGAATAAAAAGAGAGGAAGCATAAGAATGACAAGAGCAAAGATCAGGGCCTATATGCGGGATAACTTCACGGAAGTTCTGCATACGACCCTAAACCCCGAAGGTCCGGGAGTGGTGAGGATCCATCTGATCCCGCCAAGATACGATGAGGAGGATATTTATTCGAGCGTTGCGATAATAAACGGCCAGGATATAATACCGGTCAATTATTCATGGACTATACTTCTTGCGGAATTTATCAAAGAGCTCAATAAATACAGCGGTAAAGAACTTTCCGATGAAGATGTTGCCAATATCCTTAACAACACCTGTAAAAACGTTAAAAAGGTGTTCAGGTTCATCCCCAAGCGTACCCTTAAAAGCGATCTTTACAGGATCATGGACAATTTTAAAAAGATTGCCTACGGCGAAGAACCCGATGAAGAGATCGACTATATGAATATCGGCGAGTATGCTCCTTTTATGCGTGCGCCTCACAGAATGGATCTACTTGTAAGCTCCATGCAGAAAAACGGCAACTGGCACTGTAATCAAAAGTGTCTTCATTGCTATGCGGCGGGTCAGGCCGAGGCCGAAGAGGAAGAATTATCGACCGAAGACTGGATAAAGATCCTTGATAAGTTAAGAGCTGTCGGTATCCCGCAGGTTACATTTACCGGCGGAGAGCCCACAATGCGTGAAGACTTATTTGAACTTATAGATCATGCAAGATGGTTTGTATCGAGACTTAATACAAACGGTATAAAGCTTACGAAAGAATACTGCGAGAAATTAAGAGAAGTTGAGATAGACAGTGTTCAGATCACATTTTATTCGTATGATAAGGATATCCACAATACGCTTGTAGGCGCTCCGATGTACGATAATACCGTTGCGGGCATCAAAAACGCACTTGAGGCCGGCATTAACTTAAGCATCAACACTCCTCTTTGCACGACAAACAAAGACTATGTAAAGACCCTTGAGTTTTTGCATGATCTCGGAGTCATGTATGTAACATGCTCGGGTCTTATAACAACGGGAAATGCGGCACTTGAGGCTTCGGAGGATCTTCAGCTTTCAAAAGATGAGATCAAAAAGATCCTTGCCGATGCCACCGAATATGCATACGCAAACGGAATGGAGATAAGCTTTACGTCTCCCGGCTGGATCGAGGAAGAGTTCTTCCCCGAGCACGGATTATCCACACCCAGCTGCGGAGCCTGCCTTTCCAAT
>JAGCCY010000037.1 GCA_017651385.1 Lachnospiraceae bacterium | reverse complement strand
TTTTAACGTCTTTGCGGCTTTGGCGGTCGCGAGCGCAAGCAGAAGATCGAAGATGCATGAAAGGATCTTGATCCCGTAAAGGTTGTAGATCGGAAGCTTTGCTATTATGAACAATGCATACATGTAAAGTCCGGTATAATTGTACCAGCCGTCCTTAAGGGAAGAAAAGCCGAGGCGCTCCATCACCCCTGTCCAGGGCTCCAAGAATATCTCATAGTCGCCCGACACATATTCGAAAAGAAATACCCTTAACAATATCCCCACAAATATCATCGCAAGAAACACAAGGGTATCCAGAAGATTAAATTCACGTTTTCCTATCTTAAATGTAATGTTAAGATCCATAGCTACCTCACTGAAATCATCCCAACAATTATAGCAAATATAAGGATAAAAGAAAACAACGGCTTTTTCTTTAAAAAATGTAAAAACGGGGTTGACATCCGGGTAATAGATACATATAATACCTATTAAACAGATAGGCAATATGTGAATTAACTTTTTAAGGAGGATACAGCATGAAAATTTATGAAAAGATCACCGATCTCATCGGCAAAACACCTTTACTTGAGCTTTCAAATTATGAAGCGGCCAACAATCTTGATGCAAAGATCATAGCCAAGCTTGAATATTTCAATCCTGCCGGAAGCGTTAAGGATCGTATTGCACTTGCGATGATCGAAGACGCAGAGGAGAAAGGTCTTCTTAAGGAAGGCTCCGTTATAATCGAGCCTACCAGCGGAAACACAGGTATCGGTCTTGCAGCCGTTGCGGCATCAAGAGGATATAAGATCATCCTTACAATGCCCGAGACCATGAGCGTTGAAAGAAGGAATCTCCTTAAGGCATATGGTGCCGAGATAGTTCTTACCGAAGGCGCAAAGGGTATGAAGGGTGCTATCGCTAAGGCCGAAGAACTTGCCGCAAACACACCTTTAAGTTTTATACCCGGACAGTTCACCAATCCCGCTAACCCCGCAAAGCACAAAGCAATGACAGGTCCCGAGATCTGGGAAGATACGGACGGCAAGGTTGATATATTTGTAGCCGGTGTAGGTACGGGCGGTACACTTTCGGGTGTAGGCGAGTACTTAAAGTCAAAGAACCCCAATGTTAAGATCGTGGCTGTTGAGCCCGCAGGTTCACCCGTTCTTTCACAGGGTGTCGCAGGTCCTCACAAGATCCAGGGTATCGGCGCAGGCTTTGTACCGGATACACTTAACACAAGCATCTATGACGAGATCATTCCGATCGAGAACGAAGATGCTTTCGATACCGGAAGAGCACTTGCAAGAAAAGAAGGTCTTCTCGTGGGCATATCCTCAGGTGCGGCCGTATATGCGGCAACGATCTTAGCTAAGCGTCCCGAGAATAAGGGAAAAGTCATTGTGGCACTTCTTCCCGATACCGGTGACAGATACCTCTCAACACCTATGTTTTCAAATTAACAAATATATATAAAATGATCTAAAGTGCATGAGGCTTGGGCGGGAACGCTTAAACCTCATGCAATGTAAGGGGCGAGATATGTTAGATGAAACGGAAAGCGTGACGGCGAAGCTTTGTTCTTTTGCCCGTGCGTACCATTCCAACAACGACAGGAACAAGATATTCGATGATTTTCTGGCTTATGACATCATGGGAAAAGATGAGTACGAAGAGATAGGACAGCTTATCGAACATGATTTTAAAGCCGAACTCTATGACGATACGTATTCTTTTAAAAATGCGGATATACGTGACCGGCTGTTTAAGTACATACTTCCGATACCTCTTTCGAGAGCGGCTTTTATAGAAAAGGAAGTTGATAAATTTGTCAAAGAACACGGCCGCTGTCAGTATGTGATATGCGGTGCCGGAAACGATACTTTCGCATTTCGCAATGAAAACCCGAATATAAAAGTATTTGAGATAGATCACCCCGATACGCAGAGATACAAGCTTGATAAGATAAGGGAACTTGAATGGATAATACCGGAAAATGTAAAATATGTCCCGGTGGATTTTGCAAAAGACGATCTTCTTACAAAGCTTATAGCGTACGGATTTGAGTACAGGGAACCTTCGGTATTTGCAATACCGGGAGTTACATATTATCTGACACTGCCCGTATTCGAAGAGACACTCGACAATATGAGCAGGATCGCTTCAAAGGAAAGCAGGGTAATCTTCGATTTTCCCGATGAGACCACGTTTTTGGAGGATGCTCCCGAAAGAGTGAAGACACTTTCGACGATCACGGAAGGCCTCGGGGAGAAGATGAAACACGGCTATTCATATGAAGAGATAAAGGAAGCTTTATCGAGGCATTCATTGTTTGTCGATGAACATGAATCGCCTGAGGATATAGAAAATAATTATTTTAAAAACAGGGCGGACAATATGACTGCATTTGAGAATGTTCATTTCATTTCCGCCGGAAAAGCGGAGGCATAAAATGGCTAACTACGAAAAGATCGAATCGGCGCTCATACACGGCGGAATATACGGCGATAAGACCACCGGCGCTGTAAACGTTCCGATCTACCAGACATCCACATATGAGCAGAAGGGGCTTGGCGAGAATACCGGATGGGAATATTCAAGAACAGGAAACCCCACTAGAGCGGCACTTGAGGCGCTTATCGCTGAACTTGAAAAAGGAAAGGCAGGATTTGCTTTCGGTTCGGGTATGGCAGCGATCACCGCTGTATTAAGCCTTTTTGAAACGGGCGACAGAGTCATAATCTCAAGCAACGTCTACGGCGGAACCTTCAGAGTACTCGATAAGGTATTTAAGAACTTTAAGATCGGCTATGAGATAGTGGATACCACTGATCTTGGACTTTTGGACAGCAAGGTTACGGACGATGTAAAAGCGATCATCGTGGAAAGTCCCGCAAATCCGCTTCTTACGATAACAGATCTTAAGGGTGTTGCCGATATAGCCAAAAAACACAATATCCTTTCGATAGTGGACAATACATTCATGACTCCGTACCTTCAAAGACCCATCGAATTCGGCGTTGATATCGTTGTTCACAGTGCCACAAAGTATCTCGGCGGACACAGCGACCTTGTTGCCGGTCTTGTGGTGGTCAACGATGATGAACTTGCAAAGAGACTTGCGTTCATACAGAATTCAACCGGCGGAGTACTGGGTCCCTTTGATTCGTTCTTACTTATAAGAGGTATCAAGACTCTTGGCGTAAGACTTGACAGACATGTTGAGAATGCCGAAAAAGCCGCAGAGTTCTTAAAGAACAATAAGGCAGTAAAGAATATCTATTATCCCGGACTTAAAGATGCACAGGGTTATGAGATAAACAAGCGTCAGGCCAAAAACGGCGGGGCGATGATCTCGTTTGAGCTTTACGAAAACTATGATATCAAGAAGTTCTTTAAGTCACTTAAGCTTATCGCTTTGGCAGAAAGCCTTGGCGGTGTAGAAAGCCTTGTATGCCATCCGGCAAGCATGACTCACGCATCTATCCCGAAGGAAGTACGTGACAAGGTAGGTATCACAGACGGTCTTATCCGTCTTTCGATCGGTATTGAGAATATCGACGACATATTAAAGGATCTCGACAATGCGATCAAAGAAAGCGAGGTAAAGTAACATGGCCGTTTATCATTCAATGCAGGAACTTA
>JAGCCY010000334.1 GCA_017651385.1 Lachnospiraceae bacterium | reverse complement strand
CCGTAGCCTCCTCGCCGACCTTCTTAAGTATCTTGTCGATCCCCTTATCAAAAAGATAATTTGTATAGGAACCCTCTTTGGGGTTAGCCTTTCTGTCTTCGATCACCTCATATACATCCGAAAGGACCGAGAAAGGATTCTTTTCTTCGTAGTCATAAGTAATAATGTCGTTAAAGAAACACGAATAAGCTCCGGTATGGCAGGCATTTCCGATCTGCTCGACCTTGGCTAAAAGCGTGTCCGCGTCACAGTCATAAGAAAGTGATTTAACGTACTGATAATGACCGCTTGTCTCGCCTTTGACCCAGAGTTCGTTTCTGGATCTTGACCAGTAGGTCATCGTGCGGGTACGCAATGTCATATCATAAGCCTCTTCATTCATATATGCAAGCATCAGTACCGCGCCGGTCTTATAATCCTGCACAACAACGGGAATAAGCCCGTCTGAATTGGTCTTCAGCTTGGAGAAAGGCAAAACCTCGATACCGATAAGCTTTCTTATTGATTCATACTGTTCCGCGTTCTGATTGATGACTTCGCCCGTTACGGAAACGTTATCGGTAAAAGAAAACAGACCTATAAGCTTATCAAGGCTTACTTCGGGAACCATCAGGATTATATTTCCGTCAAACTCCTTTATGCTGCTTTCGTCTTTTATGTTTTCCTCAAGCAGAAGGACTTCTCCGATACCGTTCTTTATAAGCTCTTTATTGTCCTCGTACTCATCCTTGTGCTTAATGCAGGCAACCAGCTTTTCTTTGCCGAATTTTCCCGCAACCTCGCCGGTAAGAGCGATATTGTCTTCTCTCGAATAATTAAGTACCGCCTTTTTACACCCCGCATAGATAAGCTTTTTTACGTCTTCCATGCGCTTTACGTTACCTGCGCCGATGACGGGAACCTTAACTGCCGATGCGATATCCTTTATGGTATCGATCGCAGCTTCATGCTCGTTATCCACGTTTGAAAGATCAAATACAAGTATTTCGTCGCAAAGCGCGTCGGAATAGATCTTTGCAAGTCTTACGGGATCGGTCTCGATGATCGAATCGTCATTGAATGACTTGACCGCCATCCTGTTTTTAAGATAGATACAGGGTACAATCTTTTTACGCATTTCTTAAAGCATTCCTTTCGTAGAAGGTATTTCGTTTGTCCTCGGATCTTTGCTCGTGGCAATATCAAGTGCTTTGGCAAATGCTTTAAACATTGCCTCGCATTTGTGATGATCGTTGATACCCGAAAGAACCTTTATATGAAGGTTCATCCCCGCGCTGTAAGATATCGCATAGAAAAATTCCCTTACACACTGGGTCTCAAGATAACCGATCCTTTCGCTTTCAAATTTGCAGTCATACTCAAAATAAGGTCTTCCGCAAAGATCTATTGCACAGAGCACCAGGGCATCATCCATCGGAAGGATAAAGCTTCCGTAACGGTTAATGCCCGCTTTGTCGCCAAGAGCTTCCTTGATCGCAAGACCGAGCACGATGCCGGTATCTTCGATCGTGTGATGTGTATCCACGATAAGATCTCCCTTGGCGGAAACCTTTAAGTTAAAAAGACCGTGCTTTGCAAAACCTTCAAGCATATGGTCAAAGAAACCGATGCCCGTATCGACAACGGCCTGTCCCGTACCGTCAAGGTCAAGGGTCAATGAAATGTTTGTTTCTTTTGTTTCTCTTTCAACAAGTTTTATTCTGCTCATATTCATATTCTCCCCTGATATTTTAACATAAATTTGCCAATCAGTCTTCAAATCTTACTTTTATCGAATTGGCGTGAGCCGTTAATCCTTCATTTCGGGCAAAAAGCTCGATCTCCTTGTGAACCTTTTCAAGACCTTCCCTTGAATAAGCGATGATACTCGATTTCTTGATAAAATCATCAACGCTTAACGAAGAGAAAAATCTGCTCGTGCCGTTAGTGGGCAAAATGTGATTGGGACCGGCAAAATAATCCCCCAAAGGTTCCGATGAATATTCACCCAAGAACATCGCTCCGGCATTTTTGATCTTTGTCATTATGTTAAAAGGATCGGCGGTAAGTATCTCAAGGTGTTCGCTTGCAATACTGTTGACCGTTTCAATCGCCTCATCCATATTGTCGGCAACGATTATATAACCGTAATTTTCAAGAGAAGCTCTGGCTATCTTCTCTCTTTCAAGATCCTTTAAAAAGCCTTCCACTTCGGCCGACACAGCGTCCGCTACACGTTTGGACGTGGTGACTAAGATCGCCGATGCCATTTCATCGTGTTCTGCCTGGCTTAAAAGATCGGCAGCAACGTATTTAGGCGTTGCCGTATCATCGGCAAGGACCACGATCTCGGAAGGACCGGCTATCGAATCGATCCCGACATGTCCGTAAACGGCTTTCTTGGCAAGTGCCACAAATATATTGCCGGGGCCCGTTATCTTATCGACTTTCGGTATCGACTCCGTTCCGAAAGCAAGTGCGGCTATAGCCTGTGCTCCGCCGACTTTATAGATCTCATCGACTCCCGCAATGTCTGCGGCGACCAGGGTTCCGGCATTGACCTTTCCCGTAGGACCGGGAGGCGTTACCATTACGATCCTTTTAACACCGGCCACCTTGGCGGGAATGATGTTCATAAGAACGCTAGAAGGATAAGCTGCCTTTCCGCCGGGCACATAAGTTCCGGCTTTTTCGATCGCAGATATCCTCTGTCCCAGAATGGAACCGTCGTCCTTTGTATCGATCCAGGAATTTCTGACCTGTTTTTTGTGAAAGTCCACGATATTGGCTGCTGCGTGTTTGATAACGCTTATATATTCATCATCAAGTTCTTTGTACGCTTCTTCTATCTCTTCTTTTGTAACCTTGATGTTATCTTCGTTAAGATCAAACTTATCAAATCTTTTCGTAAGTTCAAACAACGCTTTGTCGCCGTTTTCTTTTACATTTTCTATGATCTCGGAAACGGTCTTTTCATATTCGGGATAGCTTCCCGTGCTTCTTTTAAGAAGATTTTTAAGTATATCCTGTCTTGTCTGTTCATCCAACTTTACGATGCGCAATTAAAGCACCTCCTTTAATCTTGTGATAAGATCGTTTATGCGCTCGGATTCCATCTGCATGGAAACCTGGTTAACTATCATCCTGGCCGATAAAGGGCATACCTCTTCAAGTACCACAAGCCCGTTTTCCCTGAGGGTCGAGCCTGTCTCCACGATATCAACGATAACATCCGGAAGCCCGACGATCGGACCGAGTTCGACCGATCCGTTAAGCTTTATGATATCAACGGTCTGATGCTTAACGTTATAATAATAATCCTTTGCGATCACGGGATATTTTGTGGCAACTCTTATCATCTCATGATGCTTTAAGAGTTCTCCCGCCGACTCGGGACCGCATACGCACATACGGCACTTACCGAAGCCAAGATCTAAAACTTCGTAAGCACGTCTTCCTTCTTCAAGTATGGTATCTTTTCCCACAACGCCGATATCCGCTGCGCCGTACTCCACATATGTGGGTACATCGGGACCCTTTGCAAGGAAAAATTTAAGCTTAAGCTCATCGTTTACAAATATGAATTTTCTTGTATCCTTATCGCGGATCTCTTCGCATGTGATGCCGATCTTTTCCATAAGATCGAGCGTCTTGTTTGCAAGCCTTCCTTTACCGAGGGCAAAAATCAAATATTTATCTTCACTCATCCTTTTTTACAAGCGTTACCGCTTTGCCCTCCCTGCGTAATCTGTTTGCTTCGGCTATCTTTTCGCCGAAACTGTCATTATCGTATTCAAGCACCGTTTTTTCGCCTTTGATATCTATATCTATCTTCTGACCGCGAAGCGCCATCAAAAGATCGTCTATAACGATCATAAATCCGATGGCGGGCTTTGACGATCCGAAGCTTTCAAGAAGCTTATCGTAGCGTCCGCCCTTTACAAGTGCATCACCGATACCGTATGTATAAGCCTTAAAGATGATACCGGTATAATAATTGTATTTTGAAAGCATACCGAGATCGAAGCTTATATAATTTTCGTTTCCGTATATCTTAAGTATCTCGTATACTTTCTTAAGCCTTTTAAGAGCTTCGAGACTTCTTTTGATCGTAACCTCGTTCTCAAGTTTTGAGATGAGTTCAACGCCGCCTATGCAGGAAACACATTCAATGAGCTGCTTTTTGATATCGTCATCGCAGTTTAATGCTTTGATCATCTCGTTTGCCGCAAACGAATTCTTCGAAGAGATCGCTTCGCGGAGTGTAAGCTCATCGTCTTCTTCAAAACCTGCGGCCTCGCATAAGCCCTTAAAGAAATTCATCTCGCCTACGGAGATCTGAAAATCCTTAAGACCCGTTGAAAGAAGTGCTTCGATGACAAGATTTAAGACCTCGGCATCTGCCTCAGCACTCTTATCGTTCATAAGCTCGCAGCCTATCTCCGTCACTTCTTTGAGTTTTCCCTGAAGCGATGAATTATTGATAAAAGTATTGCCCGAATATGTAAGTCTTATCGGATCTTTTTCCTCATCAAAATATTTGGCAACACATCTTGCTATTGAAGGCGTAAAATCAGGCCTTAAAACAAGTGTATCGCCATCCTTGTCAAAGAACTTATATAATTCCTTGCTCGGTGTAGTACCGATCTCCTTGGAAAACACATCGAAATACTCAAATGTCGGAGTCTGGATATCATCATATCCGTAAGAATGAATGACATTCCTGATCTTATCTTCTATATACAGTTTTCTCTTAAACTCGTTGCCGTAAATATCTCTTACACCGTCAGGTGTATGAACAAGCTTTTTCATATTAACCTCACAATATGCTTTAGTGCGTTAACGTGCTACCCAATTATCATAGTAGCATAGTAAATTATTGTCAAGTACTTTCTGAAAATTTAAACATTTTTAGTCTCAACCAGATACTTATCGATCATGTCAAGATAAGGCACCATGACCCCGGGCTTTTTATCAAGATACCTGTCATCACGCAATTCTTCCCGTCTAAAGCTTTTGCGGCCTCCGTTCTTCGCCCTGTCGGTAAACACCTTCATCTCCTCGATCGGGCAGAAATACATAAGGTCCATTTTTGTAAAATACAGTAAAAAGAACGCAACTCCGCCCTGCCTTTTAAAGTCCATCATAAACTCCACCTGATGATCATGGATGTTCTGAAGGCTGAAGGTCTCGACCGCGCTTTCTTTTGCATCAAAGCATATGGGTATCCCCTGACATGCTCCGATATAGTCGACGGTACTCTTCTGATCGAAATATGCAAGTGTAATGTGTCTTGAGGCCTTATCGATCTCTATCGGGGTGATCGGCGTGGGTATCTTCTGAACCAGAGCAAGTCCTTTTTCCCTGTAAAGTTCATTGGTCCTGTTGACCATTTCCTCAAAAGCCGAACCTCTTAAGCCTCGTGAATTCCAAGTGGGCATATCAACCTCTCAATCTGTTAAACACCGGGGGTTCTTTTATCTTAAATGTCATTCCGGAAACTTCCGGATAATTTTCCATATCCGGGAACGTCATCTCCGTGCAGAACAATATCTGGTTTGCGATCTTATATTCCTTCTTGAAGCGTTCGTTTACCGCCTTGTCTCCGTATTTGAAATCTCCTATTACGGGATGGTTAAGATGCGCAAGATGAGCCCTTATCTGATGCGATCTTCCTGTTATAAGCTTAACCTTCAAAAATGTGATGTTTAAGTTTTTGATATATTCGACCGGTATATACTCGGTCTTTATAAGATCGAAGCTTTCATCTTTCTTTTCTTGTAAGACCGTAACGGTATTATTCGATTCATCCTTTGAAAGATAAGCTTTTACGTTGGCTTTTTCCTTAACTTCTCCCTTTACGGCGGTCAGATAATACTTATCGAGCGTTCTTTCGCGGAGCATTTCGTTCAATACATTGCTTCCGAAAGCGGATCTTCCGAAAAGAAGCATTCCGCCCGTATTTCTGTCCAGCCTGTTACAAACTGACGGCATAAAGTTACTCAAGTCTTCTGCCGTTAATTCTTTTTTATACAAAAGATATCCGATCAGCCATTCATTTGCGGAAAGATCGTCCTTTTTAGCCTTTTGGGAGAGCATATCGACGGGTTTGTTAAGGATGATGATGTGCTTATCCTCATACACGATGTCGGGGTTTCCGAACCGTGCATAGCTTTCCATATACTCATCGGTCTTTATCTTTTTATCCCTTTTTGCAAAATTATTGAAGGTGTCGTCGGATAAATACAGTTTTACGACATCACCTTCAATAAGTTTTTCATTACCCGTTGCCTTTTTATCGTTTAAAACAAAATTCTTCTTACGAAGCATCTTAAAGATAAAAGAATCATTAGACGATAAAAGGATCCTTTTTATATACTTAAGCAGGGTCTGACCCTCATCTTCTTTTCTGATCTCAAAGCTTTTCATAAACAATCCTTAAATGGATACGCTCAAAAGATTTTCAAGGATAAAAGAATAATCCGCATCCTCTCCGGAAAGAGCATTTAATTCCCTTGCTCTTTCTATGTATTTATCCGTATCGGTAAATACCTTGACCGAGATCTTCTCTCCGCCGCAGTTTTTAAGTACTTCCTTAAGGTGTGCCTCAAACGCCTCGGCATCGACATCCTTATCCTCCGTTAACACGATAAGGCAGCCTTTTTTAAGATGAAGGCTTGCGACGGTAAAATTCTTCTTGTACGTGGTGTAATAAAGATCGTAATAAGTCACATTTACGCCTGCGCCCACGATCTTCTTAAAGGTTTCTTCCGAACAGCATTCTTTTGCTTTTAAGAAAAGCACCATGCTTACGGCGCTTCTCGCCATCGGAAGGCAGCCGAGCACAGCCACAAAAGTAAGAAGGTTCTGATTGCTTCCGGTCGATATAAAACCTGTAATATATATTGCGATAGGCAGTGCCAAAAGCACAGCCGTTCTGATTATCTCCGTTTTTTTCTGGGCCTTTATGTATCCGTAATCGCCCTTATATATTCTGGGTTTATTACTCTTGCTCATTTATCTTGTCATTGTTCTCCATTTTCTTTAATTTATCCATCGCAAACAGTACGACCTCGTTCGGAACGGAATCCGATACGGCTTTGAATGCCTTCATCGGAAGCGAATACACCGACGTGGGACGTCTTTTATAAGAATCCTTTATCGCTTCTTTTACAACGTCCTTCTCATTCGCCATAAAGTATTTCTTAAATTCAAAATTGTTCTTTCCTTCTTCGAAAGAGTCAAAGAACTCGGTATCGACGGGGCCGGGGCACACCGATGTGACCGAGATGTTTCTTTCCTTAAGCTCTGCGTTCAGGCTTTCCGAAAAGCTTAATACGAATGCCTTTGTGGCTGCATATATTCCGAAGCCGATCTGCGGCGTAAAGGCAGCCGAAGAAGCAAACTGGATGATCCTTGAATTATTGGGCATATAAGGAAGACAGAGGCCCGTTACATGCGTAAGCGCAAGACAGTTAAGTTTTATCATATCGAGCTGCTTTTCAAGATCCGAGTCGGCAAAATTTCCGCTTACGCCAAAGCCCGATGCATTGACAAGCATCTTGATGTTCGGCTTGAAAAGTTCAAGTTCGAGCTTAAGCTTTTCAAAAGAAGCCTCTTTTGTAAGATCAAGATCGAGTATATGACAGTTATGCGTAAGTTCTTTGGATAAAGCTTCAAGCCGCTCAACGCGTCTTGCTATAAGCCAGATCTCATCTATTCCGTCCGTATATATCCTGTCAAGCTGTCTTGCCGTTTCACGTCCCATACCGGATGATGCACCGGTCACTATGATAATGTTCATATTTTCCTCCGCTTTTAAAGATCGAATTCTTTCAGTTCATCTTCGGTAAGCCTTCTGTACTCGCCGGGTTTAAGCGATTCATCAAGCTTTATGTTTCCGATCGAAAGTCTTTTCAGCTTTATAACTTCATTACCGACCGCGAGCATCATTCTTTTCACCTGATGAAAACGGCCTTCGCAGATCGAAAGGATGTAATTGTTCTCATCGATCGCCTTAACCTTTGCGGGCATTGTGGGTGAAGGATCGTTTATATCAACTCCGTTTTCAAGTTTCGATATATCGTCTTCGCTCAAGCTGTGTGCGACCGTGACAAGATAATCCTTAAATACATGTTTGCTCGGACTTGTAAGCCTGTGTATAAGATCTCCGTCATCGGTAACGATCAAAAGCCCCGTTGTATCCTTATCAAGCCTGCCCACGCATGAAAGGTTGCGTCGTCCTTCTTCTTTGAAAAGTCCGATTACCGTCGGGATATGTGCGTCCGTATTGGCCGAAACGACACCCTCGGGTTTATTGAGCATAAAATAAACATTCTGCTCATACTTTATGACCTTACCCTTATAAGCGATCTCATCCACTCCGGGTGTGATCTGAAGATTGGGTCTGGGCGATCTTTCGCCGTTTACGGTGACAAAACCCTTTAATACGGCCTCTTTTGCATCTTTCCTCGACATTATAACATTGTCATAGATATATTTATCCAGTCTCATAAGTATCCCCCGTCTGTTTTAGAAAGATAAAAAAGAGTTGCATCGCAACTCTTTTTAAAATCCATATTGAACCGCAATGCCTTAAGCTTAATTTATATAATGTTAAGCCCCGAACCGTTATTGGCATCGGTTTCCTCGTCGAGTCCCAGGCTTTCAAGATCGTCGTCTTCGGCGGGATGAAGCTCTGTACGATTACTCTTAACAATACCGTTACAACTGTTCAAATTAGCTATAAGCTCATTATAATTGCTGACCGCAAGCTGAGTCGTATGGGTGATTATATCTTCAAGACTTGCAAGAAGATCGTCCGTATACTGAACTGCGGCTGCCTTAACGTTATTGGCTTCGATGGTGGCACTGTCAAGTATATCCTGAGCCTGTCTTGTGGCCGTTGTGACAACCTCATTGGCCTTGGCATATGCCTGAGTCATGATCTCATGCTCATTGACCAGCTGGTTGGTCTGAACGGTGGCTTCATTGATAAGTGCTTCCGCTTTCTGTCTTGCGTCGTTTAAAATAGCGTCTCTGTTTGAGATTATCTTCTGATAACGTTTGATCTCTTCGGGAGTTGCTGCCTTAAGTTCTCTGATCAGTTCGTCAATTTCCTCTTTGTTGACAATGATCTTTGTGGAGGAAAGGGTCATAAACTTGCAATTCGCAAGATAATCCTCGATGGCATCGATAGTTCTTTCGATATTACTGGTCATGTTTTTATCCTCGGTCTATTTATTTTGTCCGTACAGCGAGTAGAGCTTTAAAGCCACGAACTCCGGTACGAAGTCGGTAAGATCACCGCCGAACTGAGCGATCTGTTTAACCGACGAAGAGCTTAAATACGAATATTTTAAACTTGTGTTGAAGTAAACGGTATCAAGCTTATTGTCCGAAAGCTTACGGTTCATCTGGGACATCTGAAGTTCATATTCAAAGTCCGTGACCGCACGAAGACCTCTTACGACAACATAAATATTCTTCTCTTTACAGTAGTCTGACAAAAGGCCTCCAAAGCTCTCAATTTTTACATTAGGAAGTTCTTTTGTCGCCTCTTTCAATATATTAACACGTTCATCTACAGAAAACAACGGAGTTTTTTCCTTGTTATCAAGCACGCTGACCACGACTTCGTCAAAAATATTGGCAGCCCTTTTGATAATATCAAGATGTCCGTATGTCATTGGGTCAAAAGTTCCCGGATATATCGCTGATTTCATATTTGCCTCCTTAAGCCTTTTTAGGATACAGGAAAACATGTTTGTTTGTCTTGTATTTTTTCTCTCTGAATATGGTATACCCCATATCTTCGACATAGTCAAAAGAAGTGTTGAGCGCACTTTCGACAACTATAAGAGTATCTTCGCCGATATAGCTTTTATCCTTGAGTGCCAAAAGCAAAGGTCTTACAAAATCGCTTGCATAAGGCGGATCCATAAACACTATATCTATATGGGCCTCATTTATATGATAGACGGAAGAAAGAAAATCCTCCTTTAAAAATTCGGCCTTGTCTTCAAAATGAGTATGCTTTATGTTTCTTACTATACATTCGGCGGCTTTTTTGCCGTTATCCACAAGATAAGCTTTTTTTGCCCCTCTGCTCAGGGCTTCTATACCAAGCGCTCCCGACCCCGAAAAAAAGTCTATCACGACGCTTCCGGGAACGTCGGACTGAAGGATGTTAAACAAAGTTTCTTTGATCCTGTCCGTTGTGGGCCGTGTATCAAGGCCTTCCGGCGTTTCAAGTTTTAAATTGCGGGCGGTTCCCGCTATTACTCGCATCATATCTAACTCCTGATCTTGGTACCTTTGGAATCGCGGTGTCCGGGCTTTACCTTTGAATGAAGATCGAACGAACGGCCGTTGTACTCGATGATATTGTCGCCTGCGTTCTTTGTAAAATAGGCATCCTCAACGCGATCGCCCTTTGTAAGCTTCATACCTCGGACGCCCACGGCAGTCTTCTTTTTCTCGGGTATCTCTTCAAGTCCGAATCTTAAGAAGATACCGCCCTCGGTACGAAGTACGATATTCTTTTCCTCTTCGGGTGAAAATACGCATACGACGCTGTCGCCGT
>JAGCCY010000333.1 GCA_017651385.1 Lachnospiraceae bacterium | reverse complement strand
TCCCAATGAAACCGGCAGGATCAAAAACATATTGTTTTCGTATGATGCCATGCCTGTATTGGTCCCAAGCGGAGTCACTATGATAAAACATATCACGCAGAGTGATATAAATTTTTGGCGGGCGTCAAATTTATTCGATGCGATCGACACTATCGATATCACAAGCGATGCAAGCACCGATACCACGACAAAAATCTCGACTGATAAAAATCCGGTATAGTCATGGATCGTAAATACCGACCAATAACTCATATAACGTAATGTTATCAAAAAACACACCAGTAACGATCCCGCTAAAGCCCACGAAATAAGTTTTGCCTTTTCTTCATCCTTAAACTTTTTAGACGAAAAAAGCGAAACCGCAACGCAGCCTGCCAAAAGAAGCAGCCACCTTCCGTAATGAAAAACGGCATTGGGAAGTGTCAAAAGCATATCAGAAAACGAATATCCGTACTCTGCACCGGATAATGTCGTAAGCGATGAGAGCATGTCGGCGTACGCCGAAAAGCCGTGGGTCAGCCCCGATAAAACGAACATTAATAAAAATCCGCCGGCAAATCCTCCCACACAGCAAAGAGTCTCTTTGACAACGACCTTCGTTTCTTTGTGCAATAAAACGTTAAATACGATTGCCGGAACGATCAATATTGCATACGTAAAATTCGAAATCCTTGCAAAAACCGCAAGTCCGAGCACAACGCCGGCAAGAACAAGTTTTAACGTTTTATCTTCGTCGATTCCTTCAAGAAGTAAAAATACAACAACAGCGATCAAAAAATACGAAAGATAATTGTACAGTACCGTAAACGGACACCATGTAAGAAAAAGTGAAACCAAAAGACCCAAAAACACAGTCGCAAAATTATAATGCTTTTTAAGTTTTAAAAAGAGAAAAACAAGAAGCCCCGAGACCACAAAAGTACAGTACGCCCGTATTCCGATAAATGTTTTCCCGAACGGAAGCTTCATAAAGATATGACCGCAAAGGTTCGAAAGATATGTGGAAACCGACCATGTCGCTCTTTTATCGGTAAAATTGATAAAATTTGTGATCGAGTACCCCGTATCGGTAAAATCCACACCGAAGATCAGCCTTGCAAACGGCAATCCGGCAAGGCATATAGCCATAATAGTATTAAGAATTCTTGCTGTTTTCTTCATTGACCGGATCCTTGACAAAAATATAGCAATAAACCGCATATACTATAAAATTCAAAACTGAAAGCATCTTAACATCCACTCCGAGATGGAACAGGAAGTTTGAATAGGTGATCATTGAAATGATCTGCAGCAGAAAACAGGGAAGTATAGTCTTCCTGTTTTTAAACATATAGACGATCGCAAGTATCTCATAAAGATAACCGTATCTGTCATGCATTGCGGGAAGAAAATATACCGTTGTAAACGTAAAGAGCACAGCCATAAGCCAGAACATTTCGCCTTCCGGCTTTCTTTTTTTCCAAATAGAATAGATCATCCAGAAAGCAAGTACGGATATCGTTACGATAATGGCCATCGCCTTAACGTAGTTATAATTTTTCTGCATGTAATCATATGACATGGTGAGCGTAAAGCCCGGATAATTCATTACCGTGCAGCCGTATTCGTCGGTCTGGTTAAGATAGAGCAAAAATCCCGTAAATACTCCTCTTCCGGCTATTATCGCAGGAATCGTGGAAACCCACATCACAGCGGGAGGAATAAGAAAATTCAAAAAAGAAAACTTTCTGTTCGCAAAATACACAAACAGGAAGAACGGAATTATAAAAACCGCCTGAAGTTTAAAGGAAAGTGCTATGCCGAGAACGACAAATGCGGGTATGCTTTTTTCTTTATACAAAAGATAAAGCGAAAGAACCACAAAAAAAGTATATATGGAATCGCACTGCGCCCATAAAGACGAATTGAACAATATAACAGGCAAAAGCCATATCAGAGAAAATGCGGTAACTCCAAGAACATCGTTTGAAATATCGGCTTCTTTATACACTATAAAGCCGACAAGGCATGCAAGCAAAAGATCGAATACAATACTTAATCCCTTGTACGCAAAAAGCGCAGGGATCGGAAGATACGTAAACAAAGCGATAATGGTCTGGTAAAGAACATTATAATTTCCGACCTGGTGGTCAAGTGCCGCAAACCCTCCGCAGGCCTTGATCTCGTCATACCATCCGAGAAGATAATTGTAAGCATCCTCGCTCACAAAATTTCTGGATGTAAATCTCAGTACCGCACCTGCGATAAAAGCGGCAGCCAATATGAATATAAATAATCTGCCCTCGATAAACTCAAGGATCTTCTTTTCCAATTTTATCACTTTATATACCCTGTTTTCTTAATCTTCCTCAATAACATACACTTCAAGATAATCAAAAGGTACATAGTCCACAAAACTGTCTGTTGTAAACCTGACCCTTGCTGACCTTTTAAAATCCGCAATATTTACATCAAGCCAGATCGGAACACTTAGGTCAAATTCATGACACACCTTTTCGATCGCATTAAAGACCTTATGCGTCCTTGTTTCTTCCGAATAATCCTCGACCGTCATGTCTCTAAGCATATGATTGTCTTTAAATTCTCGTGCCCAAATTCTCAAAACGGTACCTCTTTATATTTTTCGGACTCATCGGGATGATATGTTTTAACTATATTTGTAACCTCATCCTTAACATTTTCCGGTGTATCTTCGGCTGTCTTTTTAAGCTTTTCAAGCGATGCCTCGAACTCGTTATAATCAAATTCAAGCGGCTTTCCTATGTGAATAAGCGCATTCTCCGTGCCCTTAAGACCCTCTTCGTT
>JAGCCY010000332.1 GCA_017651385.1 Lachnospiraceae bacterium | reverse complement strand
TAAGCTCTGTAAATTCGTTTATATTCATTATGCCCTCTTTTCTTTTTGTCCGATTAATTCCTCAAGCTGCTTTCTGCCACGTGAAAGTCTGCTTCTGACATTTTCATCCGATATGCCGAGTATCTTTGCTATTTTTCGTGTCGGTATTTCCTCTACATAATAGAGTTCAATCACGAGCCGGTACTTTTCATCAAGACACTGAATTGTCTCTTTCCAGCTGTCGGCAAAATATTCGTCCGTTGTTGATATCTCCGGAATGTCATCAAATGAAACTGTGCTTTTTCTTTTTCTCAATATGTCGTTGCAGTTGTTGATAAGGATCCGAATGAGCCATGTCCTGAAGAATGCCGGTTTCTTTAGTGTGCCGATCTTCTCCCAGCTTTTAAGCATGGTCTCCTGTATCGCATCGGCAACATCCTCATCATTTTGAAGGATGGAGTGAGCCACTCTGTACATGCCAGGAAGTTCATCGCGTAACATCATTTCAAACGCTTCGGGATCTTTTCTTTTTGCTTTGTCAAATAGATTCATTGTTCCTCCATAGACACGATAGTTTTCGGGCCCGAACAATCCTATCATATGTCTCTGATTATTAGACGAATTATTTTATAAAAATGTGACAAAAAGCAATAAAAAAGTTCCTTGGCCCTCCGTTTATTCACAGAGGGTCGGAACTTTTCTTATTCCTTCTTGTGTATATCAAAAAACTATACGACTCTGTAAGCGTTCATTTCAATCCTTAGTTTTTCAAGTGTCCAAGCATTAATTATCTTAAGATAATACAAAAATGGATTTCAGTCTGTTTCTTTTTACATCACATTTTTCCATTTTCTCTGTCCCACTAACCCGCATCTTCTAAACCCGATACCTCAACCTTATCAAAGATCAGACCGACCTCAAAAACATCATATCTTGCGGATATTTCCACTTCACCGTTCATAAGGTCCACAAGACTCTTGACTATCGACAGGCCCAGGCCATGACCTTCCGAATGCCGCGACAGGTCTCCGCGCACAAATCGTTCGGTAAGTTCATCGGGTAAAATGTTTATAGGCTCGGCTGACATATTCCTGAAACGCAGGATCACTTTGTCCCCCGCCGTGTTAGCCGTAATAAAAGCACGTGAATCCGGCATGGAGTACTTACAAATGTTTGTAAGGAGATTATCGATCACCCTGCTCATGGCTTTTGCATCCACTTTAATAGAAAACTGTTCACCGGGAAGCTCTGTCACCAATTCTATTTTGTTCTGCTTAAGTTTTTCCTCGTACTCGATGACGCACTGCTCTATAAGTGTATCTATCCCGCACGGCTCAAGGTTTATATCGACCGCTCCCGCAGATACTTTTGATGCCTCTATCAAGGAGTCCATCAGGCCTTTCATGTGTAAGGACTGATCGTAAAGGCGCTTTGAATAGTCCTTGATCTTCTCGTTTTCCGTCTCTTCGTGAAAGATCAGGTCGGAGAAGTTAATGATCGATGTAAGCGGTGTTTTGATATCATGCGAAACATTTGAGATCAGCTCTGTCTTTAAACGCTCGCTCCTGACCTTTTCTTCGGTTGCGGTGTAAACGCTTTGTGCAGCATCGTTTATGCTTTCGGCAAGAGGCTTAATGGAAGCCGGGAAAGACCGTACTTTGCACAGCTTGGTCGAATCGTCGGTATCGTTGATCTTAACGACCGCTTTCTTGATCCGCTTAAGATGGCATATGTAAAAAGAAAGCTCTCCGCCTATGAAGAGTTTCTCTATGAACAGCATGAGTATAATACGGTTTGAAAGATTGTGAAAAAAGTAATTTAATCCTATATATTCCACACCGGTGATCACTGCCAGATAAAACCACACTTTGTAGATGGGAGCAGCCGTTACATAGAAAGCAAGCAGACAAAGCACAGTGATGACCAGTGATACCGCTGTTCCAACATATATCAGAGTGTCGTTTGCATATATCTTGATCCATAGATCATATATCGTACGTTCAAGATCATTTGAAACAGTCTCATGAGCAACGATGTGGGCAGTATATCCCAGATTCAATGTTAGGGTTATCAGATCCTTTGTTTTATCCTTTGCCAGATTGGGATTACCGTTGTGAATGCCGGGACCCTCATATTTTTTTGAGATCGCATAGTCAAATCCGGTGTCCTTTGCAAACTGTAACATCTCTGATTCTTTGTTCTTATAATCTGACAATATCTCACACAGCTTATCTTCCAGGACACTTCTTGCCGTTTGACTGCTGTCGGCTAACATAATTGCTTTTCGATAGTATTCTGTTTTTCCGTTTAACTTATCAATCGCCGCGGAACCAAGAAAGCATGTTCCCGCTATGCCAACAGCCAACAAAAAGGAAAGTGCGAAAATTATAAAAATGTTTTTAAGCAGTTTCATGTTCAACCTCCCAGGAAACGGTATCCCTGACCCCATACGGCTTTTATGAACCTGGGGTTGGCGGGATCAATCTCGATCTTTTCGCGAAGATGCCTAATATGGACCGCAATTGCCCGCTCACTTCCGTATGCGTTTTCTTTCCATAC
>JAGCCY010000331.1 GCA_017651385.1 Lachnospiraceae bacterium | reverse complement strand
GTGCAGGCAGTGCCGAGAGTGAGCGTGAAAGAGTTATAGGCAATCTTATAACATTTATCAGGGAGGCCAAAGAAAATTATCCGTACAGAGTGAGCGCTTCCGAAAGAGAAAGAAAGACCGTTGACGGAAAAGGCGCAATGAGGATCACGAAGGTTTTAACAGGGTTAATAATATAAAATTTTCATACCACAAAGGAGAATTGACATGAAGAAAGGGTTAAAGGAATTCAAGGAATTTATCGCAAAAGGCAATGTTCTTGACATGGCAGTCGGTGTTATCATCGGCGGTGCTTTCGGTAAGATCGTTACAAGCCTCGTAAACGACATTTTTATGCCTCTTTTGGGTCTTGCAACAGGCGGTGCCGATTTCAGCACCAAGAAGGTTGTATTAAGTCCCGCAGTTGTGGAAGCAGGTGAAGTTGTCAAGGAAGAATCCGCACTTTTATACGGAAGCTTTATCCAGAACATTATCGACTTTTTGCTCATCGCGATCTGCGTATTCTTCTTTACAAAGGCAATCACAAAAGCTATGGACAAGTTCAAGAAGGAAGAAGAGAAGCCCGAAGAACCCAAGGGACCTACGCAGGAAGAACTTCTTACCGAGATCAGAGATCTTCTTAAAGAGAATAAGTGATAAAAGATTTCGGGCAGATAATCTTTTAAATCTGCCCGATTTTTATGCAATTAGGTATTGGATATAAGATATGGAGAGATTTATGAAAAGATTAATGCCGCTTATTTTGACAATGTGTATTTTTCTTGCCGGATGCGGCATTTACAGGATCAAAGATGTTGTCGGGGATATTTCGCCCAATGATTTTGTGCCCCAAAGGTATGAGCCAAACGGGGTAAGTGTAAGCAGCACGGATCCGGATACAGTCGTTACGGATGACGATCACGATGTAAACGTGGGAAACGGTTATGAATATTGGGGCTATCTTTTTCACAACAGATACAGTTCGGAGTATGTATGTGTCGTAAAGAATACTTCGAGACAGACGCTTGAACTTGAAGCCAATGCGATCGGATACTCTAAAAGCGGTAATGCGGCGGGTGCCGATCAGGGAAGGTTAACGATACTTGCTCCCGGTGAAGAAACGGCCGTGATGTTCTATTTTTCTTCAACGGAAGTAAGCGATGTGAAAGTTGAGCTCTATCCGAGTACGACTAACGGCTATCTTGATCCTTTTATCTCGGATATGGAAATAGAGGATTTTGTATATGACGGCAGGATAGTGGAGAGGCTCACAAACAAGAAAAACAAAAGGATCTCTGCCGTTACGACGATCATGGTGTTCTTTGACACGGACGGAAATCCGATAGGCTTTGAACATGGTGATTTCGGCGGTATCGGAGGGATCATAGATTCCAAAGAGTCATTTGTCGAGCAGTATGAAACGCCGAAAGAATACGATCACTACAAGGTATATGTGAGCGGCTGGTGCTATATCGATCAGTCGAGGACCGACAGAGACCGTCCTTCTTCGACCGATGATGATTTTGAAGTGACCGAATATGTATTTAACAGGGATAAAGAAAAGAACCGCATCGCAGTCATAAAGAATAATTCCGATGAGATACTTACTTTTATGGTAGGCATCATAGGATACGACAAAAAAGGTCAGATGATCTCCGCAGATAAAACCTATATAAGCGTGATAGGACCCGGCGAAGAAGGCGTTGCGGAATTCTATTTCTTCGATGAATTTGATATCGATCATGCGGAATATCATCTGGATTATAAACTTGAGAATTATTATGTACCCATGGCAAGGTACACCGAGTACAGCTGCGAATATCTACCCGAGACAAGCGAGTTTGCGGTAAGCGTCACAAACACCGCCGACGAGCCCATACAGCAGGTGTATGCGCATGTTCTGTTCTTTGACGAAAACGATAATCTTATTAAGTACGCAAGCACATATGTAATGGGCGATGATTATACGATAGCGCCCGGGGCAACGGAAAGCGACAGCATATATTACTACGGAGACATGTACGACCATTACAAGGTGATCATTGAAGCTGTAGCCAATTAATCCTTGACAATAAAATGACATAAGAAATATAATAGCCACAATAGCAGAGACGAAGACAGTACTTCATTTACGAAAGGCAGAGCGAGTCGGGGACGGTGTAAGCCCGATGCGATTAGTATATGAAGGAAGATCACTTCCGAGCTCCGGCCCGAACATAAGTAGGCGTCGGCGGTATCCCACCGTTATATGGGAGGCGTATGAACCGAAAGGGAGTACTCTTAAAATGGTGGTTTAAGCGAACACAGGGTTCGTCCTTTTTAGGGATGGACCCTTTTTTATTATCTCAGGAGGATATATATGTACAAGCAGGTACCTACAAACATGAACTTTGTGGAACGTGAGAAAGAAACCCTTGCGTTCTGGAAAGAAAACGAAGTATTTGAGAAGAGTATGGAGAACCGTGAAGGCTGTCCTACCTATACTTTCTATGACGGCCCTCCGACCGCTAACGGAAAGCCGCATATCGGCCACGTGCTCACACGTGTCATCAAGGATATGATACCCAGATACCGCACAATGAAGGGTTATATGGTGCCCAGAAAAGCAGGCTGGGATACTCACGGACTCCCTGTAGAGCTTGAAGTCGAAAAGCTTCTCGGCATCGACGGCAAGGAGCAGATTGAAGAATACGGCCTGGATCCCTTTATCACAAAGTGTAAGGAATCTGTTTGGAAATATAAGGGTATGTGGGAAGATTTCTCCGGAACCGTCGGTTTCTGGGCAGATATGGACAACCCTTACGTAACATATCATGACGATTATATCGAGTCCGAATGGTGGGCTTTAAAGGAGATCTGGGATAAAGGCCTTTTGTACAAGGGCTTTAAGATCGTGCCTTATTGTCCCCGCTGCGGAACGCCGCTTTCATCGCACGAGGTCGCACAGGGTTATAAGACGTTAAAAGAACGCACCGCGGTCGTACGTTTCAAGATCGTGGGCGAAGACGCTTACTTCCTTGCATGGACCACAACACCCTGGACACTTGCAAGTAACATCGCTCTTTGCGTAAACCCCGAAGAGACATATGCCCGTGTTAAGGCTGCGGACGGATATACATATATCATGGCGGAAGCACTTTTGGACAGCGTTCTTGGCGAGATCAAGCGCGAGGAAGGCGTTCCCGCATATGAGATCATAGAGACTTACAAGGGCAAAGACCTTGAATACAAGGAATACGAGCCCCTTTATCAGTGTGCAAAAGACAGCGTGGACAAGCAGCACAAGAAAGCATTCTTTGTGTACTGCGATGATTACGTAACCATGTCTGACGGTACCGGTATCGTACATATCGCTCCCGCCTTCGGTGAAGACGATGCGAGAGTCGGCCGTAAATATGACGCTCCTTTTGTACAGATGGTCGACGAGCACGGTGTAATGAGACCCGAAACTCCTTTTGCGGGCATGCGTTGTAAGCCCACACAGAAGGAAATGGAAGCGGGTGCGATAAACTGTGACGTTGAGGTGTTAAAAGAACTCGATTCAAGAGGCATATTGTTCAGCGCTCCCAAGGTAGAGCATGATTATCCTCACTGCTGGAGATGCTCGACACCTTTACTTTACTATGCAAGAGAATCCTGGTTCATCAAGATGACAGCCGTAAGGGATGACCTTGTGAGAAACAACAAGACCGTTAACTGGATCCCGCCCACGATCGGCGAAGGCCGTTTCGGCAACTGGCTTGAGAACATCCAGGACTGGGGTATCTCGAGAAACCGTTACTGGGGTACACCTTTAAATATCTGGGAATGCGAAGAATGCGGACATCAGGAAGCGATAGGATCCAGAGCCCAGCTTGAAGAACTTTCGGGCAATCCCGAAGCAAAAACGGTAGAGCTTCACCGTCCTTATATCGATGCCATCACATGTAAGTGTCCCAAATGCGGAAAGACCATGAAGAGAGTTCCGGAAGTTATCGACTGCTGGTTCGATTCGGGCGCGATGCCTTTTGCACAGCATCACTATCCTTTCGAGAACAAGGAGCTTTTCGAGAAGCAGTTCCCCGCACAGTTTATTTCCGAAGCTGTCGATCAGACACGCGGATGGTTCTATTCACTTATGG
>JAGCCY010000330.1 GCA_017651385.1 Lachnospiraceae bacterium | reverse complement strand
CATCGTCGGATGCGTGTCATTGATCTGGATCACGCAATAATCATACATACGCCTTAAATCGTACTGCTGCTCTTTCAGTTCCTTTAATATAAACTGAGCGGCATTGGATACCATAAAGTACTGCTGGTATACTCTCAAAAGCCTGCCTGCCTCATCGGAATCGTCGGGATAAAGAAAAAGCGTGAGATTTTTCTTTATCTTTTCCTTGTCAAAATCTATACCCTGCTCGACAAGCGATTCATCGACCGTCTCAATGTCAAAAAGATGAAGCCTGTTAGTACCGTTACGATATCCGACGATATCAATATCGTAAAGATGCGACTTAACAGTCATGTCACCGAACTGAACCGGAAACTTTATACCTGTATCTATTAGCCAGGATTTGTCTTCGATCCAATCGTTCTTTTCCGCTTTCTGAAGCTTGTTTTTAAATACCTGCTTAAAAAGGCCGAAGTGATAGTTAAGACCTATACCTTCACCGTGAAGTCCGAGTGTAGCCATAGAGTCCAGGAAACATGATGCAAGTCTTCCGAGCCCGCCGTTTCCCAAAGAAGGTTCGGGTTCATATTCCTCTATTGCAGAAAGGTCCTTGCCGTTTTTCTTAAGGATCTCGTTTATCTTGTCATATAAACCCAAATTGATAAGATTGTTTGAAAGAAGCTTGCCAATCAGAAACTCTGCCGAAATATAGTAAACGCGCTTATCTCCGCTGATCTTTTCGGAAAGTGACGTCATCTCCTTTGTAAGCTCGATAAGAATGTAGTAAAGTTCTTTATCCGTACACTCCCTGACCGTTTTATTGTATGCTTTCTTTGAACGCGACTCAAGTTCGCTCTCCATGTTCATGAGCATTACTTCTTTTTGCATATCTGCTCTTAATGACATAATTGTTTCCTCCCGGACTTTTTATCTTAATATATCTTTATAATCAAGTCTCACTATTTCATAATCCGTATGTATCTCACGGCCCAAGCCTCCGGAAATAAGATTTTCCGCTTCTTCCATGGCTTTTGAAGCTATTTCAAAAAAATTCTGACGTACGGTAGTCATTCGATTACTTACATAGCCCATTAAGGTTATGCCGTCAAAACCGCAGACCGGTCTGAATATATCTTCTTCCTTAAGTGCCATCATGGCGCCTATTGCCATCATATCCGAAGCACAGGCGATCATATCGTAGTCCTTGCCGCACTCAAGCGTTATCTCTCTTGCCTTTTTTTCGGAAAAGTCTCCGCATTTTGCGGTAAGAGCTATATCTTTGTCCCTGCAAAGTGCTTTAATGCCTTTAAGCCTCTCCGCGGTCACAAAGCCGTTTTCTTTTCCCGAAATATATAGCATTGACTTAACGGGATCCGTCTTTAAAACTTCATTGGCCACATCGTACTGAGCCTTTGCCTGATCGGCCCACACACAGGATGTGCTCTTATTGATAAGCGGAGCATCCACCAAAACACATTTAAACTCTTCCCGATTGATCAACTTTATAATATTTGCATTTTCCCTGGAAAGTCCGAAAATAACGATCCCCGTTATACTTTGGGATCTGAGATAAGCAGAGATCTCATCCACGCTTTTATCTTCAAACATGGAAAAGAAAATAGTGATCACGTCAAGACCAAGCTCGCGGGCTTTTAAGATCGCACCCGAAATATACTGCATATCAACTTCATCGATCGAAGTGGTCTGTGAAGACTGGTTCATCAGAATTGCGACTCTGCCGGCCTGCTTACTTGAAAGTGCAGAAGCAACCGCATTGGGCACAAAATTAAGTTCCGAGATTGCATCATTGACCTTTTTTCTGGTCTCAGCGCTTACATTCGGATAATTATTAAGCACTTTGGAAACCGTCGATGCAGCTACGCCCGCCTTCTTGGCAACGTCTTTAATGGATACCATAAAACCTCCTTCGGAAATCGTTTTCCATTAACATGTTACTACCCACAAAAGAATAAGTCAAGCAGTTTTTGGAAAACGTTTTCTCTTTCCTGGGCCCGCATACTTGTACACCAAAAAAAGAGGTAGATGCTTAACATCTACCCCTTAAATGATTTTATGTTATGAAACCGGTCTAACTGATCTCATCCATCTTTCTGCTCTTCTTATGCTGAAGATACAGAACTCCGGATCCTGCAAGTACAATGGCTATTGCCAATATAGTTGCAGGCAGATCGTACTTACAACCCCAAAGGAAGTAACATACTATCAGCGATATTAAAGCAACAACTGTTACTATAACATCAAGAACCGATCCTTTAGTTTTTTTCTTCTTGTCGTCTTCATTGACAACGCTTGCATTGTTGATGTCCGGCATTATTGATTCCCCTTCAGAAATATACCTTTATATATCAAGTTAATTTTAACACAACAATACTTATTAAATCAAGTGATATTATTTTGTTGCCTCTGCTACGTCAGCTTCGCCTTCTTTTCTAAGCATATATGTACGTAATGCTGCATATGCTGCATATAAGATAGACGATCCGAGGATTACCCAGTGGATAAAGCAGTGATCTGCTGCTGCAAGAGGTGTAGGTTCAGCTTCGATCTCAACAACGGGAGCCATGGGAACGGGTGTAGCTACGATCTCAACTTCTGTCGGAGCGGGAGCCTGAGGTGTAGGCTGATCTACTATCTCAATCGGTTCCGGTTCGGGTTCAGGTTCGGGCTGAGGCTGAGGCTGAGGCTGCGGCTCGGGCTGAGGCTG
>JAGCCY010000329.1 GCA_017651385.1 Lachnospiraceae bacterium | reverse complement strand
GCCCCGCTTACATCATTTAAGCTTACATCATTTTCGGAAACCGCCATTATCCCTTCATTTTCCGATACCGATACGGGCTCGACATACCTTTTTGCATTTTTGTTTTTAATGACTTTCGTGACAATTACTATTATAAACGCAAGCAAAAGAACAACTGCCGCAAGACATAGATGCGCCAGAAGTCTTTTTCCGTTTCCGCTTTTTAAGAACTTTTTTATACCCGACATATTACTTAAATTTCCCTTTTAACCATTGTAAGCCGTTTTGACGGCCTGCCTTTCTATATTACCAATTGGCCAAATCAATGTCAAAGAAACTTACGGTCAAAATACTGTAAATATTATTATCCGTATGCTAAACTTATCTCATGAATATACTTCTTATGCGATGGAACGGGCTCGGACACGAAGACATCACCGAAGCGTTTGAAAAGCTTGGTCATAACGTGACACTTCACCCTTTTTCCGACAAGGAACTTCATAAGGACGAAAAAACCGAGACAGGGATAAAAGAAGCGGCGGTTAAATGTAATGCAGATATCATCTTTTCATTTAACTATTTTCCGATAATAGCCAAAGTATGCCATGATAACGATATTCCTTATTTTTCGTGGGTATACGATTCACCCGCCGTGCTCTTGTATCATTTTTCGTTAGTATATCCCACAAACCATGTTTTTTTGTTTGATTACGAAGAATATGCGGGATTTAAAAGAAACGGCATAAATACGGTATATTACATGCCGCTTTGTGCAAATCCAAGGCGCCTTGAAAAGCTTTTATGCGATTCATCGATGCGTAAGGATTTCGAAAGGAGCGTTTCGTATAACAAGACCGACATCGCTTTTGTGGGCTCGCTTTATACCGAAAAGCATCGGTTCTACGAGCGTATGACGGATATAACCCCTTATACGAGAGGCTATCTTGAGGGCATAATGGAGGCCCAGAAACATGTCTACGGGATCAATTTCATAAAAGAACTTTTGACCGACGACATAATGAACGATATGTCAAAGAACCTTCCCTTAAAGCCCGATCCCGAGGGTGTGGAGACCAGGGAATATCTTTTTTCGGAATACGTTATAAACAGGGAGCTTACCGCGATAGAGCGAAAGGAATATCTAACTGCGATCGGCGAAAGACATAAATTCGATCTCTATACACCCGATGCAAAGCTTGCCCTTAACGGTGCCATTAACCACGGCCCCGTTGATTATCTTGAAACCGCTCCGTTTGTATATGAAATGGCAAAGATCAACTTAAACATTTCGTTAAGGAGCATTCATTCGGGAGTCCCGCTTCGGTGCTTTGAGATAATGGGGTCAGGCGGACTTTTATTGTCAAACTACCAGTCGGGCTTTGCCGATTGTTTTAATGAGGGTGAAGAATTTATTGCTTTTGAAAGCAAGGACGATATGCTTATAAAGATCGATTATCTTCTTACCCATGAAGACGAAAGAAAAGAAATAGCCGAAAACGGTTATAAGCGGATCGTTAAAGATCATACATATGATGCAAGGATAAAAGAAATGCTCAGCTTATTGTAAGCTGAGCATTGATATTATTTCTTATTTGCAAGTTCAAGGGTCTTTTCGTATGCTGCAATGACGGCATCCATGGCGGCTCCGCGAAAACCTGCTTCCTCAAGAGCTCTTACGCCCTCTATCGTGGTGCCTCCGGGTGAACAGACCTCATCTTTTAAAAGTCCCGGGTTCTTTCCCGATTCAAGTAAAAGCTTTGCACTTCCGAGTACCGTCTGCGCCGCAAGGATCGTTGCGATATTTCTGGGAAGACCGCATGCAACGCCTCCGTCCGCGAGGCTTTCCATAAAAAGATCCACAAAAGCGGGACCGCAGCCCGATACGGCGCCTGCCGCATCCATGAGTTTTTCTTCTATCTTTACGCAGGTACCTGCTTTTGAAAGTGCATCGATAAGTTCTTTTAATGCATTTTCCGATACATACTCATTTGCTGTATAAAGGATCACTCCTTCTCCTACGGAAGCGGGAGTATTGGGCATTATACGGACGATCGGATACGGTGCGTTCATGTAACTTAAAAGTTTTTCAAGCGTGACCGCAGCAGCCATTGATACCAGTACCGCGGGAGTGTTTCTCTCTAAAAGATCGTCGCTTATCTCGTTTAAAACGCCTTCTATCATATTCGGTTTTACGCCCAGAAATATAAAATCGCTCCAGCAGACATCCGCATTTTCGCATACCTTGCAGCCGATTTCTGCGGCAAGCTTTTCAGCCTTGCTCCTTGTCCTGTTCGCAAGCATTATATTTCCGGCATCGACACTTTTGGATACTGCTTTTGCGAGCGCTCCGCCCATGTTACCCGTTCCGATAAACCCGAAAGTAGCCATATTATTCCCCTTTCTTACCGATAAAACGTGTTCCTACGTCCTTTCCCAAAACTATATCATATAAATCCTCCGGACGCGAGCCGTTTGTGATCACCATATCTTTTCCTGCTTCGGTAGCAAGCTTTGCAGCAGAAAGTTTTGTGACCATTCCGCCGGTACCGCGGT
>JAGCCY010000036.1 GCA_017651385.1 Lachnospiraceae bacterium | reverse complement strand
ATCGTTACGCCCGCCTTTGTCATTGACACGAACTGCCTGCAGAATACCGAAAGATCTCGGGGCTTCGGATATCCGCCTATATCAAGATTGATATCTTTCGTGAGAAGTCCCTGTTCCTTAGTGGATACAAGTATAAGTCCCTGGCTCTTGAGAAGTTCCTTGACTTCACTGACTGTTTCAGCGTCACAGCTTCCTTTGATTGTCTTGCCTGCGGCATCAACCGCTTCATATCCATACGATGCCATAAAAATCTCCGATTATCGTTAAGTATAGATACTGATAATTTGCGTATAAATAATGAATGATTACACAATAATTAAAAATTGAGTGCTTTGACCGTAATTATGAGTCAAAGGATACCTTCATCATTTCCGAAAATGAAGTTGTACCGTCAAGTACATATTCGGCTGCGCTCATCCTTAAGGTGTGCATACCTTCCTTAAGTGCCGCTTCCTTGATCTCATCGGCGTTTCCGCCGCGGCTTATGATCTTTTTAAGTTCATGGCTTATCTCCATGATCTCGTATACACCGATACGCCCTTTGTAGCCCATGCCGTCGCAGTTGGTGCAGCGTCCGTCTCTGTGGTTGATAAAAGGATCGTAGATGATATGCTTCTTTTTGGGATCCGCTCCCATAAGCTTGCATTCTTCTTCGGTTGCTTCTCTTGCCTTCCTGCATTCGGGGCAAAGGCGTCTTACAAGTCGCTGTGCGATAACGCCCACGACCGTATCGGCGATCAGGTAAGGTTCAACGCCCATATCTTCAAGACGGGTTATCGTACTTGCGGATGAATTGGTATGAAGCGTGGATACTACAAGATGTCCCGTGATGGAAGCCTGAACGGCGATACCGGCGGTCTCTTGGTCACGGATCTCACCGATCATGATGATATCCGGATCCTGACGAAGGATCGACCTTAATGCGGTGGCAAATGTAAGATCGGCCTTAGGATTGACCTGTACCTGATTTATGCCGTCTATATTTGCTTCGACCGGGTCTTCGACCGTTATGATGTTAACGTCTTCTTTATTAAGCTCACTCAATGCTGTGTAAAGCGTTGTCGACTTACCCGAACCCGTGGGACCGGTTACTAAAAGGATGCCGTTCGGGTTGGATATTATGTGATCAAACTGCTTCATCTCGTTCGGCTTAAGTCCGAGCTGACTCTTCTCTCTGTTAAGTGCCTTCTTGGCAGCAAGTCTCATAACTATCTTCTCGCCGTAGACACTCGGAAGCACCGAAACACGGATATCGTACTCAACACGGTCAAAGATCTGCGTTATACGGCCGACCTGTGGTTTTCTTTTCTCTGAGATGTCCATTCCGCCGATGATCTTGACTCTGGCTACGATAGCGGGAAGAACGTTGATGTTGTATCTTGCTCTTTCATAAAGCGCACCGTCGATCCTGTATCTTACTCTTACCTCTTTTTCGAGCGCTTCGATGTGGATATCTGATGCTCTCTGACGTGCTGCTTTATCGATCATTTCCTTAACGAGTACAACGATGGGCGATGAATTAATGTTTTCGTCAAATATGTCTTCTTCCTCACGGATAAGACGTTCTTTGGCATATTCATCGATACGTGACTTCATATCCTCCGACCCGTAGTAGCGGTCAAGCGCGAGCATGACCGCGCGCGGAGTCGATACGAGCGGTTCGATCTGACAGCCCGTAATAATGGAAATGTCGTCGACAGCATTGATATCCGTAGGATCTGCCATCGCAATTTGCAGAATATTCATATTCCCCTCGGCATAGCCAACGGGAATTACTCTGTTCTTTTTAAGTACTTTTAGTTCTGCGAGTGAAAGAATATCTTCGGGAATGGTCGTGCTTTGAAGATCGATAAGCTTGTAATCAAGCTTTTCCGATAAGGCTTTGGCGATATCATCCTCGGTGACGATATTGTTCTCAACGAGATACTCACCTATCTTCATGGAGCCTTTATCTTTAAGGGCTCTTTCAAGCGTAGCCTCCGTAAGGAGGCCCGCCTGCACGAGGATCTCTCCAAGCCTCAGTTTGTTCTGTCCATAGAATGCCATAGATTCCCCAACCTTTACATTATATTATGAAACACACTATACCCTTATTCAATTAACCATTCTTTAAATCGGCTTTTGCCGGACTGTTTCGATCAGCCCAGTTTAAGCTCCATGCCTTCAACATCCTGAGCAAATTCGATTGCGTCATCACGCGATATCTTGCCCGAATAGAAAAGCTGTGAAATAGCTTCATCCATTGTGATCATGCCGAGTTTTCTGTTGGTCTGCATAACGGATGTGAGCTGATGTGACTTTCCTTCTCTTATGAGGTTTCTTACCGCATGATTGGCATGCATTACCTCAAATGCCGCAACACGTCCTTTTCCGTCAACGGTAGGGATGAGCTGTTGCGATATAACAGCCTCCAAAACATTTGAAAGCTGGATCCTGATCTGCTGCTGCTGGTGAGGCGGGAATACGTCGATAACACGATCGACCGTTGATGCCGCACCGATAGTATGCAGTGTCGAAAGAACAAGGTGACCGGTCTCGGCTGCGGTTATAGCAACGGAAATGGTCTCAAAGTCTCTCATCTCACCTACGAGGATAACATCGGGATCTTCACGGAGTGCAGCTCTTAAAGCATTTGCATAGGAACCGGAGTCGATACCGATCTCTCTTTGGTTGACCATGCTCATGCTGTGCTGATGCAGATACTCTATAGGATCCTCAAGTGTTATAACGTGAGCGTCTCTTGTCTTATTTATCTTATCTATGATCGATGCAAGTGTCGTGGACTTACCTGAACCGGTAGGACCCGTTACGAGCACCAGACCTCTTTTTCTCTGTGAAAGTTCGATAACGCTTGCGGGAATACCCAATACTTCCGATGAAGGGACTTCGGTACCTACAAGACGGAATGCCATAGCGACTGAGCCTCTCTGATGATAGATGTTCACACGGTAACGTCCGAGTTCCCTGATCGAATATGACATATCATATTCACCGCGCTCTTCAAACTTTTCGCGCTGAACATCATTCATGATGCTTTCTGCGATCTCCTTGGTATCCGGAGGAAGGAGCTTATCGTATTCCATTCCAATAAGATCACCGTTAACACGCATTCTGGGCGGTATACCTACAGTTAAATGCACATCGCTGGCACCTGCAACTTTAGCTGTTCTTAAAACTTCTTCCAATGACAACATACAAAATTCTCCCTCTGTGCTCAGTTAAAAAACTATTAACATAATAATACTAATTGTGCACATTTATGTCAACGAATTTAAGGAAAAAATGTGATTTTTTGTACAATATGCAAAACAGCCACAATATCTTGTTTCATGCGTTCTACATCTTGTATTTTTTAGTACTCTGTGTCTATTGATAAACAGATTTATAGTAATATTTTATGTAAAGTTAAGTTTATAATTTTTTTATTTTTATGCTTGACACAGGTCTTTTATTGGGTTAATGTACGATTAGTCCGTGTGCGACGGACAAAAAACACAGGAGGTCAGTTTAATGTACGGCAAGTTAAGAATTACATCAGTCGATAACAGAATATTTGAAGATAATAATGCTAAAACCTCCGGTAATGGTTATGTTTAGTCTGTTTTTATATGAGTTTTCATATGAATTTAAGTAACCCGGAAGTTCAGGCTTTCGGGTTTTTTTGTACCCTTTTTAAGATGATTAAGGAGTTTTGTAATGAACAATAGATTTACATTGGGAAAACATTTAAAGAAATATGCTCTGTGGTATGTGCTTGCGGTTTCAATGATACTTATATCGGTATCGCTTTCCATGTTCATGCCTCAGGTGGCTTTGAGGATAGTCGATGATGTCATCGTCGGCGGCAACTACGATATATTGCTTAAACTGCTCACGATCTATCTTCTGCTCGGTGCGGGAAGGATGGTCTTCCAGTATACTAAGGAGTTTTTGTTTGACTGGATATCGGCAAGCATCTCCTGCCGCTTAAGAAGAGATCTGTTTGTACACATTCAGGGACTTGATACCTCGTTCTTTGACAAGACAAACACCGGCGAGGTCATGGCAAGGCTCAAAGAAGACATTGATAAGATATGGGATGCGCTCTGCTTTATATCGATGCTCATAATCGAAGTCGTGTTCCATACGGTATTTATCCTTGTATGTATGGTAAAGCTCAATCCCTTCATGGCTATACCGCCTTTTATCGCAATGGGCATATGCGGCTTCCTTGCGATCTGGATGGACAAAAAGCTTGATAAGGTATACGGCGACATATCCGAAGAAAACGCCGAGCTTAATACCACATGCGAAGAAAACATTGCCGGTGTCCGTACCGTCAGGGCATTCGCAAGAGAAAAGTTTGAAATAGAAAAGTTCAGAAAACACAACGATCACTACCGTGATCTTAATGTACAGCAGGCCAAGATCTTCGCACGCTACTATCCGTTCTTTTCGTTTATATCAAGGATAGTTCCTCTTATCGTCCTGCTGCTCGGCGGCTGGTTCTTTTACAAAGGACAGCTTACGCTCGGTGTCATCACGGCATACATAAGCTATTCAAACAACATAGTATGGCCCATGGAAATGCTGGGCTGGCTTACAAACGGTTTTTCCGAGGCAGTGGCTTCGGTCAAGAAATTAAATAAGATCTACGGTGAAGTTTCGACCATCAACGATCCCGAAAACCCTGTTATCCTTGATAAGGTAAAGGGCAGCATTAAGTTTGACAAGGTCGGCTTCCACAAGGAAGACATGCATGAGATCTTAAGCGATATAAGCTTTGAGTTACCCGCGGGAAAGACACTCGGCATCATGGGTGCCACAGGTGCGGGCAAGACTTCGATAATCTCACTTCTTACAAGACTTTATGATGTCACGAGCGGCGAGATAAGAGTTGACGGGGTTCCGATCAAAGAGCTTACCCTTAAGCAGTTAAGAGGCAGCATATCTCTTGTTATGCAGGATGTTTTCCTTTTCTCGGATTCGATATCCGAAAACATCAAAATGGGAAGACGTGCATACGTGACCGACAGGATCATAAGACAGTCGTCCAAAAATGCAGGCGCTTCCGAATTCATCGAAAAGATGGAACACAAATACGATACGGTCATTGGCGAGCGTGGTGTAGGTCTCTCCGGCGGTCAGAAACAGCGTATCTCCATTGCGCGTGCTTTTGCCAAGGGGCTTCCGATACTTATACTTGATGATTCGACTTCCGCATTGGATCCCGAAACCGAACGGGATATCCAGAACAAATTAAAAGAACTCGACAATATGACCAAGATCATCATTGCACACCGCATAAGTTCCGTTAAGGACGCCGACGAGATAATCGTTCTCGACAAGGGTCAGATCGCGGAACGCGGCAAGCATGAGGATCTCTTAAGACTTAAAGGGCTTTATTACGAGACATATGTCTCCCAGTTCGGTGAGCCCGAAAATATGTTAACGGAAGGAGTGTGTTAATATGGCCGTTAATGCTATAAAAGACGATGAAGACGTCTCAACAGTCAAAAAATCGATAACAATAAAAAGACTGTTAAGCTACCTCTTTGCATTTAAAAAACAGATAGTGGGAATACTTCTCATAATGGCTTACTGCGTAGGCGTAAGCCTTGTAAACCCGCTCATCATAGAATCCGCAATAGACGACTGCATCACACCCGGTAATTACATCGGGCTTATAAAGCTCATAGTGATCGCTCTTGTCATAAACATTGTCTGGGTGATCCTTGTAAAAGTTAGGGTCTATGTGATGAGTCTGGTCAGCAACGAGATCATAAAGCGTATCCGCGAAGAAGTATATACAAACCTTCAGACACTTGATTTTAAGTTTTTCGATTCAAGGCCCACGGGTAAGATATTATCGCGTGTAATGAGCGATGTTAACTCTCTTAAGGAAGTGCTCAAGAACTTTGTGCTTACTCTTCTGCCCGACTTTATACTGGTATTCTCGGTAATGATAATCATGCTCGTTAAAAGTCCAAAGCTTGCGCTTGCGGGCATGACGGGACTTCCGATACTTATAATCGGACTTTTCGTGATCGAAACTTTATCGAGAGTCCGCTGGCAGATAGTAAGAAAGAAGTCTTCAAACCTTAACGCTTTCCTGCATGAGGATATCGCGGGCATCAGGATCGTAAAGACATATAATGCCGAAGCGGAAACACTTGATACATTCGATGAGCTGGTAAAAGAACACAAGGACAGTTTCATCAGGGCCGTAAGAGTCAACGATGCGTTCAATGCTGTCATTGAAATAGCAGAAGCCGTAAGTATCGTATGCATGTATTATGTGGCGATAAAAGTACTTCATATAGGTGCAGGCTCTGTGGGTATGCTGATCGCATTTTCAAGCTACCTCTTCCAGTTCTGGCAGCCTATAGCGAACCTCGGAAGCTTCTATAACCAGATAATCACAAATCTGGCGGCTGCAGAGCGTGTATTTGAAGTCATCGACAAAGAACCCGAGATAAAAGACAGTGAAAATGCTGTCCCGATGCCCGAGATAAAAGGAAATGTACGCTTTGAAAACGTAGGATTTTCCTATGAAGACGGCGTAAAGGTACTTAACAATGTGAGCTTTGACATTAAACCCGGCGAGACGATAGCGCTTGTGGGACCCACAGGTGCGGGCAAGACTACGATAGTGAACCTTATCTCCCGCTTTTATGATGTCGAAGAAGGAAATGTGATAATAGACAAAAGTAACTTAAAGGATGTCACGATCGAGAGCTTAAGAGAACAGCTCGGTATAATGACGCAGGACAATTACCTCTTTACCGGCACCATCAAGGACAATATCCGATACGGAAAACTTGATGCGACCGACGAGGAAATAATAAATGCCTGCAAGACCGTCAATGCCCATGATTTTATCATGCAGCTTGAAAAGGGCTATGACACCGAGCTTACCGAACGCGGCGGAAACCTTAGTGCAGGTCAGAAACAGCTTTTGGCCTTCGCACGCACTATAATCTCCGACCCGAGGATATTGATACTCGACGAGGCAACCTCATCGATCGATACAAAGAGCGAACTGCTTGTTCAGAAAGGAATCGAAGCCATTTTAAAAGGCCGTACAAGCTTCGTGATCGCACACAGACTTTCCACGATAAAGAACGCCGACAGGATCTTTGTTATTGAAAACGGCGGTATCGCAGAACAGGGTTCTCACTCTGAGTTAATGTTAAGACGAGGTCTTTATTACAACTTACAGAATGCACAGATGTGCTGATCCAAACATTAAAACAAATAAGCCACTCCTTTGGAGTGGCTTTATTTTGTATTATCTTAATCGTTTGTGTAGTTATCGAAGTAACCCTGGATAAGGATGATGGGTGTACCCTTATCGCCGGAACCCGAAGTTAAGTCACATAGCGAACCGATAAGGTCGGTAAGCTGTCTGGGTGTGGTACCCTGGCTTGCCATATTGCCCTTAAGGTTTGCATCCTTTGACTTGATACTTTCGGAGATGGCATTCTTAAGTGCTTCACCTGAAAGATTTGCAAAATCATTGTCTGCAAGATATTTAAGCTTAAGCTCGTTCGGAGTACCGATAAGACCGTCAGTAAATGCGGGTGATACTACAGGATCTGCAAGCTCCCAGATCTTTCCCTGGGGATCCTTGAAAGCACCGTCACCGTATACCATGACTTCCACATGCTTGCCTGTCTTCTTAAGGATCTCAGCCTGGATATCAAGCACAAGCTGCTTACAGTCTCTGGGGAAGAGCTTGATCTTATCTTCCGTAGACTTATTGGAACCCAGAAGTCCGTACTTTTCATTGCATCCGCTTCCGTCGATCGGAGCAGTCATAAGATCGTCTAGTCCGCATACGACCTTTGCGCCGCTTCCCTTAAGGATGCGCTTTGTACGCTCTCTTGTATGGATATCGCAGTTTATTACGCAATCCGTATACTCAAGGATCGTCTTTGCCTGATTTGCAAAGATAACTTCAACTTCTGCGCCTTCGCCGGTGATGATGTCCGAATAATACTGTACATAATCAACGCCGGTAAATTCATGAACGTTGTCTCCGAAAAGTTCTCTGTACTTTTCAAGCGAAAGAACATCCGAATAAGGATTGACTCCCGCCTTATCGAGCTGATCGTATGTGATAAGAGCATTGCCCACTTCATCCGAAGGATAGCTGAGCATAAGGATTATCTTCTTGCATCCTCTTGCAATACCCTTTAAATTGATCGCAAATCTGTTACGTGAAAGGATGGGGAATATAACGCCGACGGTACCGCCGCCAAGCTTAGCCTTTACATCCTTCGCAATATCGTCAACGGTTACGTAATTGCCCTGTGAACGTGCCACTACCGACTCTGTTACGGCAATAACATCTCTGTCTCTTAAATAGAAGTTTTCGCTTTCAGCTGCCGAGAGTACGGAATCAACGGTAATCTTAACAAGATCGTCTCCTTCTCTGATGATGGGACCCCTGATACCGCGTGAAACAGTTCCTACCAAACGTGCCATAAAAAATCCTCCGTAAGTTGTATATAAGGTCGGCAAAAAATAACGTGCCAACGTAAATGATTATATACATAACTTACGAAGGATTCAAGATTATACCAAAATGTTTTTATGCCAAATTACAAATCCTTAAGCATATCCTTTACTTTAAAAAGATTCATCTTTTCAAGCACAAATTTGCAGTTCGGTGTTTTGTCGCCTTTGGGCGAAATGTTGGATCTTATGTAAAAGCTGTCCATATTGACCCTTTTTGCCGAGCCTATGTCGTTTTCGGCATCGTTGCCTATCAGTAAGCTTTCATTGAAATTCACATCAAAGCGTTCTTTTAACAGTTCCGTAAAAGCCTTGTCGGGCTTTCTGATGCCTTCGTCGGAAGAAATGAGTATGCCGTCAAAGTACTTTAATATATCAAGTCCTTCAAGCTCATACTCCGTAAAGATCCTCTGCGCGTTTGAAAGTAAGTATATCTTCTTGCCGCGTGACTTAAGGTCTTCCAGAAGTTCCTTAGCGCCCTTATATAATTTAAGCCTTCTCGTTGTGATACGTCTGAAATAGATAGCGGTCTTCTTTATAGGCTCGTCGTCCGCTTCAACGCCTTTTTCCCTGTAAAGGTCGGAAAAGACCTTCTCGATCTTTATCTCGGGGTAGGATTCATGGTTGTTCTTCGACTTATTTTCATATCTTTGATGTTTGGTCTCTTTCTCGACAAATTCAAAGTATTTATCCCTTAAGTCCATCCAGTTATACACTATTCCCGAATAACGGTAAAACAACGCCATCTGCTTCCAGACGATCCTGCCCGTCTCTTTTGTGGAAATATCAACAAGTGTTCCGTAAAGGTCAAAAATGATGTTTTTGTACATGGCTTACTTCTTTCTCTTATGGCGTAAAACCAGCAGGGCAACCACAACGGTCGCAGCCGCAAGCACAAATAAAGTGATAAGCTTAGAATCGGAGATCGATCTTTCCTGCATAATGTCAGTCAGATCGGCCGATGTATTGCCGGCATTTGAAGTGTTCTCCGTATCTGAGCTTCCGTCTTTACCGGGATCATCGTCCGATGCCTCATTACCGTCAGCGTATGTGTCTGTCATTTCCACTGCGGGAGTCTTATAATTTCCGTTCTCATCGGCAAGTTCGATCGAAATGTCATCGACATAAAACGTGGTCTCGTCGCTTCCTTTAAAGTATAAAAGGCTGTCTTCGCCGTCAAGAGTATACTCACCCACTATCGGAGCAAAGTCTTTTCCGGTCTGCACAGACGTAAGATCGTGCATAGTCTCTTTGGAATCTTTTATGCCCATGGTCACCGAATCGGCTTCATCGGAACACACGTAAGCGGTGATCCTGACTGTTTTGTTCTTGTAACCTTTCATATTGAAAAATGCGGTCCTGTCTTCGATCGAGGTCGAAACCTTAAGCGAAAATCCAAGCTTTGCTCCTTCAGTATGATTGATCCTTGCCTGACAGGTTAGATTTGAACTTGTAAAACCAAGATCTCTTGGAGTATATGTCGTGGTACCCGCATCGGTCGTAACGGGTTCAAAATCGATAACAGTATCTGTGGCTTCTTTTACTATAGCATCGCTGCCGTATATAAAAGCGGTCACAAGTTCGGGAGCCGCAACCTCACCGGTCTTTCTGTCAAAGTAATAATGACACTCTCCGCCGGATTGTTTGTTGTTTCCGTTATCCCATACGATCGCGGGGATACCGTATCTTTTCGACATTCCTCCGAAATAATCAAACCACTTGATACGCTCAGAAAGATTGTCATGATTGTTGGTACATCCGCATTCACCCAGTACTACAGGGATCCCGTTATCGAGAAACAGAGATTTGAGCGATCCGAACATCGAAGTGATACCCGAAGTATCGGCCGATCTCTTGGGGTCGAATGTAGGCTGATTGTCCGTTAAACAGAAATCGTAAGGCGAATAGCAATGAACCGAAATAGCGATGTTTTCGGCAGGTGCCCCGTTTACTGTGGGAATGGTTATGGAACTTAACACTTCTCTGGACATCGAAGCCGCATAACCCGGGATCATGAGCACACGCTCGGGGTTATGTCCCTTTGCATTGCTCCTGACCGCGTTTACGAACACGGAATTTAAATAATTTACGGCATCATAACACGGTTTTGTGCCTGTCCACTCATAACTTTTTCCTGCGGCTCTCGGCTCGTTCATGCCCTCGAATATAAGATGCTGGTCATAATCCGCAAAGTATTCGGAAACCTGTTCCCATACGCGTTTAAGTTCTTTTCCGACTTTCTCATAAGACTGATCAAGGTCGGACACATTTACCCATTCTTCATGATGAACGTTGATGATCACAAAAAGATCGTCTTCGTAGCACCAGTCCACTACTTCCTTAACTCTATCAAGGAACTCTTTATCGATATCATAGCTTCCGTCAACGGTAGTGATGTGCTTATGCCATGTAATGGGCACACGGACAGTATTAAAACCCGCAGCGGCTATACCATCGATCAGTTCCTTGTTAATCTGGGGATTTCCCCAGGATGTTTCATGTCCTTTGATGTCGCCGTGTTTTCCTCCGGTGGCATCGAGAGTATTTCCGATATTGTAACCTTTATCCATAAGTGCTACCAGATCCCATGCCTTAAGCCCCGTAAGCTCTTCTCCTGCGGCATAGGAAGGATCTGCATTAAATGCAAACATTCCCAACACAAGGCAGCATGTCATTAAAACAGTATTGAGTTTTTTTATAAAAATGAGTTTTTTCATAAAACAATATAAACCTACAAAACGGGCTTTGATCAGAAACTGACCAAAGCCCTGTTTGATCTTACCAAGTACAAATTATGCATTAACGATCTGTCCGAAGTCGGGCTTTAAAGAAGCGCCGCCAATAAGACCGCCGTCGATGTCGGGCTTAGAAAGAAGCTCGGCTGCATTGCCTGCATTCATGGATCCGCCGTACTGGATACGAACTGCCTCAGCGGTAGCTGCATCGTACATCTTTGCGATAAGATCGCGGATAAGCTTGCAAACTTCTTCAGCCTGGTCAGCGGTAGCTGTCTCGCCTGTTCCGATTGCCCAGATGGGTTCGTAAGCGATAACGAGTTCTTTTACCTGATCAGCGGTAACGTCTGAAAGATCCCACTTGATCTGTCTCTCGATCCACTCTTTGTATGTGCCTGCCTTACGAAGGGCAAGTGACTCACCGCAGCATAAGATGGGCTTAAGGCCTGCTGCGAATGCCTTTTTAACCTTGGCATTGATAAGGATATCGTTCTCGCCGAAGATATCTCTTCTCTCCGAGTGGCCGATGATGATATATTCAACGCCTGCATCCTTTAACATGGGAGCTGAGATCTCGCCTGTGAAAGCACCCTTGTCTTCGATGTAGAAGTTTTCTGCACCTACATGTACGTTTGTACCCTTAACAGCTTCTGCTACGGGTACGATATCGATAGCCGGTACGCAGTATACTACGTCAACAGCATCGTTCTTTACAAGATCTTTTAATTCTGCACAAAGTGCAACTGCCTCGCTGGGAGTCTTGTTCATCTTCCAGTTACCGGCAATTATACGTCTTCTTGACATACGTATGTCCTCCTTACTTGTCGTCTGCTGCGTAAACGCCGGGAAGTTCCTTGCCTTCAAGGAATTCAAGTGAAGCGCCGCCGCCTGTTGAGATGTGGCTCATCTTGTCGCCTAAGCCCATCTGGTTAACAGCTGCTGCGGAATCGCCGCCGCCGATGATGGTTGTAGCATCGGCATCAGCAAGTGCCTGTGCAACGGAAAGTGTACCCTTTGCAAGAACGGGGTTCTCGAATACACCCATGGGTCCGTTCCATACAACGGTCTTTGCAGACTTAACTTCTGTAGCATATAATTCAGCAGTCTTGGGTCCGATATCAAGACCTTCCATATCTGCCGGGATTGCAGTTGAATCAACTACGGATACAGCGATGTCGGGATTGTCGATAGGATCGGGGAAACCTGCAGCGATCGTGGTATCAACGGGAAGAAGAAGCTTCTTTCCAAGCTTTTCTGCCTTAGCCATCATTTCCTTACAGTAATCGATCTTCTCGTCATCAACAAGTGACTTACCGATCTCAAGGCCCTTAGCCTTTAAGAATGTGAATGCCATACCGCCGCCGATGATGAGGGTATCAGCCTTCTCAAGAAGGTTATCGATAACGTTAAGCTTATCTGCAACCTTAGCACCGCCAAGAATTGCTACGAATGGACGTACGGGATTCTCAACAGCATTGCCGAGGAAGTCGATCTCTTTCTGCATAAGATAACCGACTGCACAGTTGCCGCCCTTAGCACGGACAAACTTTGTAACAACGGATACGGAAGCGTGTGCACGGTGTGAAGAACCGAAAGCATCACATACATAATCGTCGCAAAGATCTGCAAGCTCTTCAGCGAACTTCTCGCCTGCCTTAGCGGGCTTGGTCTCTTCTTCCATACGGAAACGGGTATTCTGAAGAAGGATAACATCGCCTTCAGCCATAGCTGCAACAGCATCGGTAGCAGCCTGTCCTGTTACATTGTAATCTGCGATGAATTTAACTTCCTTGCCGAGTTTCTCGGAAAGTGACTTAGCAACGGGTGCAAGAGATTCTTTCTCGTTGGGTCCTTCTTTAACCTTACCAAGGTGTGAGCAAAGGATTACCTTGCCGCCGTCTGCAACCAACTTCTTGATAGTGGGAAGTGCGGCATTGATACGGGTCTCGTCTGTGATCTCACCGTTCTTTAAAGGAACGTTGAAGTCGCAGCGTACAAGTACGCGCTTGCCTTTAGCACTAAAATCGTCAACTGATTTTTTGTTTAAAGCCATTTTGTTTTCCTCCGTGGATTATATGGATTTGGGATTAATTATCCGGTGCTTTGAGTTACGAACAGCTGCCGGATAAAATCAAAAAACAGCCCGGCCCTTTTCGGGACCGGGCCGTAAGTAACATTCTTAAGTAGCCTTGATTATTTAAGAAGGCTTCCGAAATGCTTGATAGTACGAACCATCTGAGAAGTATATGAGTTCTCGTTGTCATACCATGAAACTACCTGAACCTGTGTGGTTCCGTTGTCAAGCGGAAGAACCATTGTCTGGGTAGCATCAAAGAGTGAACCGTAGGTCATTCCGATGATATCGGAAGAAACGATCTCGTCTGTGTTGTAACCGAAGGACTCATTGCTTGCAGCCTTCATAGCGTCGTTGATCTGCTCCTTGGTAACATTTCCTTCAACAACAGCTGTAAGGATCGTGGTAGAACCTGTAGGGGTAGGAACACGCTGTGCAGCGCCGATGAGCTTGCCGTTTAACTCAGGGATTACAAGACCGATAGCCTTAGCAGCACCTGT
>JAGCCY010000328.1 GCA_017651385.1 Lachnospiraceae bacterium | reverse complement strand
CCCTGATTCCATTCAAGGTCGAGTACGATAAAATTCATAGCTTCTTTCTTATTATATACAGAGCAAATTAACCTAATATGATATCATAGCAAATTGTCAATAATTTACAAGGTTTTTTTGACGAAACATGGATTTTGACTTATTATAGTTCATATACGGACACATAGTCAAAAAAAGGGGTTTTTTATGTATACGCAAATATCTGTGATCTTGTTTTCGGCAGCATTGTTTCTTGCCGTTATTTTATTCCTTGCTTTAAACAGTAAGACCAGAGAAAAAGTTCTCGGCTTTGTTTTTTTGATCTCCGCTTCGGGCGGGATAATAATGTACGGTCTTATTTATTCAAAAGACAGTGTGGGCTCGGTTTCGGCGGTCTTTAAAACGGTCATCGCCGTCGGAAGGATGTTTACGGGTGTCAATGATGCCCCTGCTTTAGCCAAAGTATTCGGAGACAATGTCATTATTACCATTGTTTTCTGGACACTTCATTTTATGGCTTACTATTCCATAGCCGGAGCCGCCATCCTTGTTTTGGGAGAAGGTCTTTTACGACAGATCAAACTGCTTCTTTTGCGTGTACGCGACATAGACCTTGTGTACGGTGTAAGTGACAAGACGGTTTCTTTTGCCGGAAAGATAGCGGGAAACAGAAAATCTTCACTTGTATTTATAGGAAATGCCGATGCAGGCCAGATAAAATCCATAAAACAGATGGGCGGTCTTGTGTACGGTGATGCACATGCAATGCTTCCGGATGCGGAACTGTTAAAAAGAATATATGTGAAAAAAGGAAAAAGCAGGCTTAATCTGTATGCGATCTCGGATGATATCGATTCAAACCTTGATTATGCGGAAGGACTGTTAAAAGTTCTTGAAGCCGAAGAGATCCTCCCCGAACAGACAAAACTTGTACTTTTGGGCAGAGAAGAAATCGCAGGCGGAGAATATCAGGCTTATAACGATAAATACGGTTACGGCACGGTAAGAGTGTTTGAAAAATCCGAACTTCTCGCAAGACTCCTTATTAAGTCTTATCCGATCGTCGATACTATTACGTTTGATGAAACCGGAAAAGCGACCAATGATGTCAACGCGCTTTTGGTCGGTTTTGGAAAGACCGGTCAGGAGATATTAAAAAAGATCATTGCAAACGGCCAATTTGAAGGCAGCAATTTTTCGGCTCACATTTTCGATCCCAATATCAATTCGATCGACGGTTTCTTTAACTTCCATTATTCGCCGATGCTCAAGAACTATAATCTTTCTTTTGTGGCGAAAGGCGGCCGCAGCAGGGAATTTTGTGATTATGTAAAAGAAAGCGCATTAAATATATCATACATCGTGGTCTGTGTGGGAAATGAACGTTTGGGACGCGAGATCTCCGTTGAGATCATGGATCTTCTTAAACGATTCGGTGTGCGTATGCCCGTATATCACTGTATCAAAGAAGATATATACAGGTATGAGCCGTCCGGAAAAAGCGACTGCGTCACCATTTATGACGATGACATTCTGTTTAATGACAGGCTCGATGAATTTGCAATGGAGATCAATCATTTCTATTGCGGAAATGACGAGACAAAGGAAAAACAGTGGAAAAAACTCGATTACTTCAGCCGCATGAGCTCTCGTGCAAGTGCCGACTTCCTTGAAACTTTCCTTGGCCGTCAGGGTATAAAGGACGGGATCATTCCGGAAGAAAAGGCCTGGAATTTTGCAAAGACCGAGCATTTAAGGTGGAATGCTTTCCACTTTACAATGGGATTTTCGCTTATGCCGGACGAGGAGCTTAACAAGAGGATCGAGGAATATAAGACAGACAATAAAGTAAGGATCACAAACAACAAAGCGAAAAGACATCATGCCTGCCTTACGAACTGGGACGATCTTGACAGGCTCTCAAAGCTTGTGACAGACGCAACAGGCAAGGAGACAGATTACAAGCAGATGGATCTTGAAAACATAAAGGCAGTAGCGGGACTTTTAAAGGAAAACAAGGGCGTTCGATAAAAGGGTAATGCAATGAACAAAAAGACAAACAAAGCATTAATCTGGACAATATCAATAATCGTTTTTTATGCTGTACTTCTTGTTCTTCTGGTGGTATTCGAAAGAGCGGGAAATCCCGATGAAACGGTCATTACAACATTTTACAATGCGATATGGTATCTCCTTGTGACCATAACCACAGTCGGTTACGGAGATATGACCCCGATGACCCCGTGGGGACGTGTTATCGGTGTGATCTTAATGCTTTCAAGTGCAGGACTTTTGACGTTCTTTATAGGAACTTTGTTTTCCCTGTTCTTCGGAAAACTTTTGCCAAAATCCAAGTTATTCGGTAAAAGAAAAAAGACATGGTATATTTTTCATCCTTTTAACGATGAAACCGCAGTCCTTGCGGAAAATCTGACCGAAACCGACAAAGACGCCGCTTTTATCTTTTTGGATCCCGACGGGATATCTCCGGGACCTGAATATAATTTAAACAATCCTATCGTTACGGGTGAGTCTTTTTCGGACGTTCTTGCCATTCATAAAGGAAACCGTCCCGTAAACGTATTTTTAAGCGAGGATGACGGTTACAAAAACTTCGAACTCGGAAAAGAGATAGCAAAAGAAAACGTCAATGTATATGTTAAAACCGATTATGTAGGAAAAGATGCGACCAAGGATCTTGTTCTTTTCGACAGGTATGATTGTATAGCCAGAGATTACTGGAGAAGATTTCCGATAAATTTAAAGGGCGAGACGGTTCTTATCGTAGGAGCGGGCAAACTTGCCAGAAAGCTTTTTTCAAGAAGTATACTCACAAATGTTCTTTATGATGAGGACAGAATTAAATATCACCTTTTCGGTGACTGGGAGAACTTTGTAAACAATCACACAAAAATGTCCGAGATCCTTTCCGTCAACGAAGATACAGGATCAAACGACTGTGTTTTTTTCCACGATAAAATGTGGAATGCGGATGAGACACTTATAAAGGCTGCGGACCGTATCATTTTCTGCGAAGACGATGAAAAAGATAATTTCGGACGTATTCACGAGTATAACGAATTTTTCGTAAGCAAAGCCGATGCGTATGTGTATGCATCGTTTGAATTAAACGAAGGGAAGAGTTTCGGTGCGGATAGAGATATCTTCACACCCGAGTTTGTCATGAAGCAGAATTTAAACCGCGTGGCAAGAGAGCTTAACGATCTTTATGCAGAAAGAACCGGAAACGGTACGACGTGGGACAATCTTTCGGAGTTTAAGAGGCAGTCCAATATAGCTTCGGCGGATCATATGCTCACAAAGATAAGGTATCTTCTTTCGGATGAGGTCATACACAAGATCACTTATGACAAT
>JAGCCY010000327.1 GCA_017651385.1 Lachnospiraceae bacterium | reverse complement strand
CGGGGCGTTTCTTTTCTTTTTAAGGATATTTTCGCCTCTTAACATGAACCATATCCTGTTGTGACCGCCCGTCGTCATATCGGTAAAGAAAAGTTTTTTGGCATGACGCTGGCTTCTTATGCTGTTTATCACACTTATCACAAGGAAGATAAAGATAAGGAACAGTAAAAGAACCATTATCAAAGCAAGTGCGGATATTACAAGAAAGTCACTTAGATTGATGATAAGATATGCCTTTCCTAAGAATACCTCTGAGCCGTTTTATATATCAACGCCTAACCATACCGGAAGCCTGCACATGGCTGTGGTCGATGCCCTTAAGAAACCCGGGATCGAAGATATTTTGGGATCTATGTCGCTTATTATGAACAGACCGTCGGAACTCGTGCCTTTTTGCATGATATCGCGGTTTGCGTTGAATATCCTTAAGATCGTCATGTAATCGACATCAATATCATGCTGTCTGTCGACACTTATGTAAGGATGGCGTGTATCCGTATACAGCTTTACCATAGTGTTCGGAGAAAAGAGTTCAACCTCGGTGCCTTCTGCGGGTCAGGTAGTGTTCATGCTGCCTGCGACATAATTTCCGAGGCTGTCTCTTACGACATAATCACGGCCTGCTTCATTAAGAAGCTTTTGGCTGTATAATCTGTAACCGTCTTTTTCGGCCTCGTATATCTTGGACATGTACGATATCGCATCATATTCCGACGAAAGCTTTGATTCCACAAGATAATCCGAAAAAGTCTTAAAAAAGAACGCAAGTATCATAAGGGTGGCCGCTGAAGCGAACATAAAGATGACTAGAGCGATCCATCCGTGTGTTTTTCTTAAATGTTTTAACGCGTTATTTTTTCTTTTGCTCATGAATTCTCCTTAAAACTTGTACTTTTAATTATATCAATTTAAGAATTTGGATATCAAGATATTATTAATTAAGAATTGAAAAACATACCGATTGCATTTAAAATATCAATAAGACAGGAGCTTTATGCGGCATCCATGCGGATGTCGCATTTGTTGTAACGAAGGGAAATATGACCAAAGAAGAGGAATTGTTAAAAAAACGCTTTACGGAGCTTGCGGACAGATCTTACAGCGAAAGCAGGTATACTTTTACCAATTTTCTAAACCTTAACGAGCAGTCGCTTTTCTATCTGACGGTAAAAGAAAACAAAGGCATAAAGTATACGATATCCGGCGGGATATCGGATGCCGAAAGAGTCATGGTACGTTTTGGAGACGAAGCGGGGCTTGGATATGAGCAGCAATTTCCGATAGCGATACTTTCGGTCTCGCCTCTTGCGGTCAAGTATTCGGAAGACCTTTCCCACAGGGATTATCTGGGGGCCCTTATGAATCTCGGGATCGAACGGGAAATGCTGGGCGATATCATTATAGGTAAGAACTAAGCATATATCGTGTGCCATGAGACTATGGCGGACTTTATATCGGAAAATCTTACCAGGGTCAGAAATACTTCGGTAAAGTGCGGTAAGGTAAGCGGCATTCCCGATGAAGAAAAGCCTTCCATGGCCGAAACACTTGTACAGATCCCTTCAAACCGTGTCGATGCCGTTATCGCAAGAGTGTTTAATTTATCAAGAAGCGAAGCCGCATCGGGATTTAAGAGCGGAAAGGTGTTTATAAACGGAAGACTTTGTGAAAACACGTCGCATGAGCTTAACGAAGGAGACCGTGTAACGCTTCGGGGACACGGAAGATTCATATTTAAAGAGATAACGGGGACATCCAAAAAAGGCAAACTCAACATAAAGGTCTTAAAGTAGGTGCAATATGGCAAATGAAGGCGGAACATGGATAATGCGGGGACGGTCGCGAAAAGATCCCGACAGAGTAAAGACATGGAAAGAACTCATTCGGTATATAGATAAAGTCGGCTTTTTACCTCTTTTTGCAAACGAGATAAAAGGCTTTTCGGTCGAGGAAAACGTATCTCCGGATTACTGGTGGACAGGCATAAAAGAAGAAGATCCGTGGGAGTGGCGCGAGATAATTGCGCGAAGCGGCAAAGTCGCATACGGAAAGTTCTTTGACAAAAAGTCGGGATTTATAAGTCTCGAATGGCTTCCGTATTTTGTGAATGCAAGGCGGAACGGATACGATTTTCTTTCGAAGTGGGAAGACGGTCTTGCAAGCAGAAGAGAAAAGGCTGTCATGGATTTCTATGTATCGGAAGACAAAGAAGGCAATCCTTTGTTTAAAAAAGAGGAGATCCTTTCGACCGAGCTTAAAAAACTGGCAGGGTTTTCAAAGACGGGCTACAAAAACTATCCCGGGATCATGACGGGTCTAGAAGAATCCATGTATCTTGTAATTAAGGATTTCAGGATGAGAGTCAATAAAAAGGGCGAGGAATACGGTATGTCGGTATCCGTTCCTATGGCACCGGAGGCGATCTGGGGGTATAAAGCCGTTACGAGTGCCTATAAGGAAGATCCCAAAAAGTCATGGCAGCGTATATTTGACAGAGTAAAAGAACTCTATCCTTCTGCGGACGATAAGGCAATAATCAAAATGATAGGAAGGCAGTGATATGTGGGGAAAAGACGTTATGACCGATGTGGTCAATTGCTTTGGGATATATGATATTTCCTGTATGGAGCATATTGAGGGCGGCCATATAAACGATACATTTTTGATCAGTTCCGCATCGGGAAAATATATCCTTCAGACCATCAACGAGAATGTGTATAAAGATCCGGAAGCGGTAATGGATAATACCGTAAAGATCTCGGAACTCATAAACGGTAAGAAGGATGCCGGGATAAAAGTTCCGTCGTATCTTTCTTTTGCAGGTAAGAACCATATAAAAACCGACGACGGTGTCTTTCGTATGTATGAATACATGGAAGAGACATACGGAGACAGCGATGAAAGCATATATAAGGCGGCCTATTCTTTCGGAAAATACATAAGAGTCATAAATGAAAGCAAAATAAAATTACACGTAGCTATTGAAGACTATCATAATTACGGTCGTTATTTGAAAAAATTGACCGAATCGGTATCAAAAGTCGGAAAAGCCGATGTTTACGGGG
>JAGCCY010000326.1 GCA_017651385.1 Lachnospiraceae bacterium | reverse complement strand
TAACGATTTACAAAAGGAAAAAAAGCTATGAAAAGATATTGGAAATATGTTAAGCCGTATCTTCCCGCATTTATCATAGGGCCTCTTATGATGATAGTGGAAGTCATCGGTGAGATCGTTTTACCAAAGCTTATGGCGCAGATAATAAATAACGGTATAGCGAACCGGAATGTACCTTATATAATCACCATGGGCTTATTTATGGTAGTGACCGCGATATGCATGGCGCTTGGCGGTATCGGCGGCGCCTGGTTCGGAGCAAAGGCTTCGATCAATTTTGCGGCGGACTTAAGAAAAGATGCATTTTCAAATGTTCAGAAATTCAGTTTCGCCAATATTGATCGTTTCAGTACCGGATCTTTGGTGACACGTCCTACAAACGATATCACTCAGGTCCAGAACATGGTAAACATGAGCCTTCGAATGCTCTTAAGAGCACCCGGCATGCTTATTGGTGCGGTCATCATGGCATTTGTCATGAATGCAAGACTTGCGGTGATAATCCTTGTGGTAATACCCATATTGGTAGTCACGATCGCGATAGTCATAAAGATGGCCTTTCCGAGATTCCAGGCCCTGCAGGAGAAGATGGACAGATTGAACTCCACGATAAGAGAGTCGCTTACCAATGTCCGTGTTATAAAATCCTTTGTAAGAGACGATTTTGAACAGGGAAAATTTGAAGAAGCCAACGGCAATCTAAAGGAATCATCGTTAAGGGCTTTCAAAGTCATGATCACGACGATGCCGTTAATGGGTCTTATGATGAACGCCACGACCATTGCGGTTGTGTGGTTCGGAGGTAAGCAGATACTTGTGGGCGACATGCCCGTCGGAGATCTGACAGCGTTTATCACATATGTTACCCAGATATTGATATCACTTGTAATGTCTTCCTTTATAATACTTCAAAGCTCATGTGCCATTGCTTCTGCAAGACGTATCAACGAAGTTATCGACTGCAAGTCCGACATAAACGACGATAACGCCGCTTATCCCGACAGGCTTGTGGAAAAAGGCTCCGTGGAATTTAAGAATGTTTCTTTCAGATATTATAAGGACAGTACAGAACCTGTTCTGGACAATATAAGTTTTAAGATCGAGAGCGGCGAGACGGTAGGTATCATAGGCTCGACCGGTTCGGGCAAAACAACACTCGTGCAGATGATATCAAGATTATACGATGTCGATGACGGTGAGGTTTTGGTCGACGGAGTGAACGTTAAGGATTATTCGCTTAAAAACTTAAGAGAAGGCGTTTCGATGGTACTTCAGAAGAATATCCTTTTCTCGGGTTCTATAATCGAAAACTTAAAGTGGGGCGATGACGAGGCTGACCTTTCCGAGATCAGAAAGGTTGCGGATATGGCGCAGGCAGACGGTTTTGTAACGGGATTTGAAGACGGTTACGAAACGGAGCTCGGTCAGGGCGGCGTAAATGTATCGGGCGGACAGAAGCAGAGGCTCTGTATCGCAAGAGCCATGCTTAAAAAGCCGAAGATACTCATTCTTGATGACTCCACGAGTGCGGTAGATACCGCTACCGAGGCAGTTATCAGAAAGAATTTAAAGGAATATTGTCCGGAAACCACAAAGATCATAATCGCGCAGCGTATCTCATCGGTAATTGAGGCCGACAAGATAGTTGTTATCGATGACGGTAAAGTAGTCGGTCTCGGCGGTCACAGCGAATTGATGGAAAACTGTGAGGCTTACAAGGAGATCTACTATTCGCAGATGGATAAGGAGGTGGGTGCGTAATGAACGAAGCTACACGTAAACGCCTCGAAGAAAAATATAATAAAAAGAACGAAAAGTTCATCAAAGAGATGGAGACAAACCCGTCGAAGGCACAAAGGAGACGAGGCCCCGGCGGCGGTGGTCCGGGCTCAAGAATGCCTGGCGGCAAACCCAAGAACGGATGGAAGAGTTTAAAGAGACTGTTTTCCTATATGAAAGGGAATTCTTTAAAGCTTACCATAGTCATTGTTCTTGTGCTTATAAGTTCGGGAGCGAACGTGGCGGGTTCATACATATTAAGACCCGTTATCAACAGCCTTGTAGACGGAAACGTAACTCTTGAAGGACTTGCAAAAGGGCTTGTATTAATGGCATCGATATATCTTTCTGCCATTCTTGCCCAGTATATCTACCAGCGCATAATGATAGGGATATCCCAGAATGCGCTTGAAAGATTGAGAAACGATCTTTTCAAAAAGATAAGCAAGCTTCCGCTTAAGTATTACGACACAAACGATACCGGCGATGTAATGAGCCGGTTTACCAACGACGTGGATGCTGTCGGCAATATGCTCAACAATACGATCATTTCGATCATATCGGGTATGATAACGCTGATCGGAACCCTGTCGCTTATGATATACACAAATATCTGGCTCACGCTTGTAACGCTTGTAATGTCGCCGCTTATGGTAAAGGCGGCACAGATCGTCGGAAGCAGATCGCGAAAGTATTATAAAAAGCAGCAGGCAGCACTCGGTTCGTTAAACGGTTATGTGGAAGAGACGATCTCCGGACAGAAGATAGTCAAGGTATTTAATCACGAAGATGCCACGATCGACGAATTCGATTATCTTAACGAGGATTTAAGGGATAAACAGCTTTATGCCCAGTTCTTCGGCGGTATCATGGGACCCGTTATGGGCAACTTAAGCCAGGTGGCTTATTCGATCACCGCTGCGGTCGGAGGTATACTGTGTGTTCTTAGGGGATTTGATGTCGGCGGTATGACGATATTCGTAAACTACTCGCGTCAGTTCTCAAGGCCCATTAACGAGCTTTCGTTCCAGGTGACGGAAATATTCTCCGCCTTGGCCGGCGCCGAGAGAGTATTCGACGTAATGGACACAGAACCCGAACCCGAGGACAAGGCTGATGCTCAGGCACCCGAAAAGCTTAAGGGCGAAGTGATCTTAAAGGATGTAACGTTCGGATACGATGAAGGTCAGACCGTTCTTAAGAACGTTTCGTTTTATGCAAAACCCGGTCAGAAGATCGCACTTGTGGGTTCGACCGGTGCGGGCAAAACAAC
>JAGCCY010000325.1 GCA_017651385.1 Lachnospiraceae bacterium | reverse complement strand
TGAACAGCGAATCTTTCACGACCCACATCTTCAATGAGTTTTAAATATTCTTCGGGACCTGTCGGGATCATCCACGGCATCGGCTCGAGCGAAAAATAAGTATTGGTCGGGTTGACCGCATCAATTATCGTACGTACTGTCTTAACGGTCTCATCCCAGAGTTCTTTGCTGAAATTTTCCTTATAACCGCCGTCCCATATCGGACCGGTCGTGCCCGCAACGTTTACGCAGCACTTAGCCCCTATCCTGTCGGCAAGCTTAAGCTGTCCTATCGAATAATCTATGTTCTTTTTACGCTCCGCTTGGTCTTTTGAAAGTCCGTTTCTCCAGATCCCGACCTCCGCAATAAGCAGATCGTATTCTTTTGCCGCCTGTACATACTCATCGACAAGCGAATCGGGTGCTTCGCAGTTTAAAGGAAAAACAACGCTCTTAAGCCCAAGATCCGAATGCGCTTTTGCCCACTCTTTGGGCGAACTTACCGTAAGTGATGAAGAAACACCAAGTCTCATGATCAAACCCCCTCCTGTTTTATGCTGCCACAGTAACACCGGCAGCCGATATGATATGAAATCAGTCTTTCTTCTATTTTACTCCTGTACAACGTCATCGGGAAGAGCGATCTTCTCTTCCACAACCTTCTTCTTGTCGTAGCACTTAAATGAGTAATCGATCTCGCCCTTATCAAGCTTGGGTGTTATAAGCGATACCAAAGGCACTACCACAAGGCCTGCTATCATGGCGATAGCGCCTGCATTGATGGGAGAAGCGATCCACTTTGTGAACATATTTACCACGGTTATACCTACGCCTGATACAAAGCCTGCCCATACACCGATGCGGGTAACGCCCTTCCAGTAAAGACCGTAAAGAAGCGGAGCCAGAAATGCGCCGGCTAAAGCACCCCATGAGATACCCATGAGCTGTGCTATGAATGTCGGAGGCTTAAGAGCCATAAGTACGGATACCACGATGAATACCACGATGAATACTCTCATGATAAATACCTGCTTTTTCTCCGACATGTTCTTTACAAGGTTGCCTTTTATAAGGTCGAGCGTAACTGTCGAACTTGAAGTAAGTACAAGGCTTGAAAGTGTCGACATCGAAGCCGAGAGCACGAGTACCACTACGATACCGATAAGGATATCGGGAAGTTTTGAAAGCATGTTGGGTATGATCGCATCGTATACGATCTTTCCGTCAACCGTGATCTTGTCAACGCTGTTAAGTCTTGCAAAACCGCCTAAGAAATAGCATCCGCCGGCTACCACGATCGCAAAGAATGTTGAAATGATGGTACCGGTCTTAATGGATCTTTCGTCCTTGATCGCATAGAATTTCTGGACCATCTGGGGAAGTCCCCATGTACCGAGCGAAGTAAGGATAACTACGCCGAGCAGGTTAACGGGGTCGGGTCCGAAGAATGACACGAACGCACCCTGAAGCCCCTGTGTTGCCGGAATATCGCTTTCAAGGATCGAAAGGTTTTTGTATGCTTCGAAGAAACCGCCGTTATTGCTGATAACGGATACCACAACAGCCACGATACCGAATAACATTATGATACCCTGTATAAAGTCATTGATGGCAGTTGCCATATAACCGCCTAAAATAACATACACGCCTGTCAACAGTGCCATAACGAGAACGCATACCTCGTAAGGGATATCAAATGCCATGCCGAAAAGTCTTGAAAGACCGTTATACACTGAAGCCGTATAAGGGATCAGGAATACGAATGCTATGATCGCTGCAGCGATCTTTATAGCCTTTGAATGATATCTTCTTCCGAAGAAGTCGGGCATTGTTGCCGTATCGAGATGCTTACTCATAACTCTGGTACGCCTTCCCAAAAGCACCCATGCCATTAACGAACCGATAAGAGCATTTCCTATACCGATCCAGGTTGAAGACATTCCGTATTTATATCCGAACTGTCCCGCATAACCTACGAATACGACCGCACTGAAATATGAAGTACCGTATGCAAAAGCCGTAAGCCAGGGACCCACGCTTCTGCCGCCCAGTACAAAACCGTTGACGTCCTTGGTGGACTTTCTTGAATAAAGACCGACCATGATCATGACGCCGAAAAACAGTACAAGTAAAATAATCTTTGCTGCCATCTCTTCACCTCATTATACAGATTACACCGTCTAAGCCGTGTTCTTTTACACTTTCATGCTTAAACGCTTAAACGCGTAGACGCTTTAAAGTCCTAAAGCATCTATTGCATTATATAACCCCTGCCGACCGTTGTCAACAGGGGTTGCCATGAAAAATCCAACTGTTCTATTCGTATCTCAATGCTTCTATGGGGTCCATCTTCGCCGCTTTGTTGGCCGGATAATATCCAAAGAATATACCTATGCCCATCGAGAAGAAAAGCGAACCCAGAATGCTCTTTAACGAAGGTGAAGCAGGTGTCTGCATAAGCTTAGCGGCAAGACCGCCAAGGCCCAAGCCGAGCGACACGCCTATCATACCGCCGATAAGACAGATGATGACCGCTTCCACGATAAACTGCGTCCTTATCGAACTGTTCGGAGCTCCTAGGGCCTTTCTCGTACCGATCTCACGCGTTCTTTCCGTAATGGATACAAGCATTATGTTCATAACACCGATACCGCCTACCAAAAGCGCGATTCCTGCGATAACTGAAATGGCGGTAGTGATCTTATCAAGCATTCCCGACATTGTCTCGACAAGAGAGGCCATACTCATCGCATCCACGTCAAGCTTACGATTATGTTTATAATATGACTTAAAAAACGACTTTGTCTTCGCGGCAAAATCATCCGGATTTACTCCCGGCTTTGTAACCACGCTGAAATGCGAATATCCTTCGCTATGGGTAAGCGCCCTTGCAGCTTTAAACGGGATATGCAGAACAGATGCGCTGTTCATAAAATCAAAGGATATCGAGATCACTCCCGTTGCGGCGCTTGTATCCTCATACACACCTATCACCGTTACAGAAACATCCTTACTGTCCATGGAAACCGAAACCGTCTGTCCTACGGCATCTTCATAGCTTTCAAAAAGCTTATCCGAAGCCTTTGAAGAGATGATCCCGAGCATTCTTCCGTCTTCCATCTCCTGAGCGGTAAAAGCTCTTCCGGCAAGAAGTTTTACATTATTTGCGGCAAAGTATCCCGCACTTTCGCCCTGAAGGGTTACGGATGCGGTTTTCTTATCTATGCTTATGCTGCCGCCTCCGACCTGCTCGCTTACGGATATCGCCATTATCTCTTCGGGATATGTCTCTACGTAGTTATCTATCATCTCTTTTGAGATAAGATCTTCATCTTCGATACTCGGATTACCGCTGTCGGCCTTAAATGTGTGACCCTCTTCGGTGACTTCATCTTCCGTATCTTTTGTCATAAGGTATACATCAACGTTGTTGGCACCCATGGAAAGCATCGAATCGTTCATCGAAGCGGTAAGCGAATTACCCACCGTCATGATGGCGATGACCGAAGCGATACCGATGATGATACCGAGCATCGTAAGCAACGACCTCATTTTATTTGCTTTAAGACTTGAAAGCGCAAGCCTTATATTTTCTAAAAACAACATTATTCTTCATTTCCTTCCGACGTTTCCTCAGGCTGTTCCGGTTGATCCTGCTTTGTTTCTTTTGCCGTTTCTTTCGGCCTTCCCGCTCCCTGTCTTATACCCGTGATCTGTCCGTCCTTAAGCGAGATTATGCGCTCGGTCTCTTCGGCAAGTTCAGGAGAGTGGGTAATGAGTATCACTGTCTTGCCCTGCTCGTCATGGAGTTTATGGAAAATGTCCATAACAAGGCGCCCGGTCTTTGAATCGAGCGCTCCGGTCGGCTCATCCGCAAGTATGATCGAAGGATCGTTGCTCATTGCTCTTGCGATCGCAACTCTCTGCTTCTGACCACCCGACAATTCTTCGGGAAGATGCTTCATACGGTCCTCCATACCTACAAGTTTTAGTAGCTCCTGTGCACGCTCTACGCGCTTTTTGCC
>JAGCCY010000324.1 GCA_017651385.1 Lachnospiraceae bacterium | reverse complement strand
GACTCGGTCAGAATTTTATGAACCCTGCCCTTGCCGCAAGATGTTTTCTTTTGATCTCATTTACATCCATAATGACAAATTTCGATACCGATACGATGTCGGGTGCCACTCCGCTTTACAGGATCAAGATGGGAGAGCAGGTGGATATCGTAAAGATGCTTACCGGAAATACCCAGGGTACCATCGGTGAGACATCGGCCATATGTCTTCTTATCGGAGCGGTATTTTTGTTCCTTTGCGGTGTGATCGATCTTATTATTCCCGGAATGTATATAGCGACATTTGTGATATGTATCGGACTGTTCGGAGGCCACGGATTCGATCCGACCTTCCTTTCAGCACATGTTCTGGGCGGCGGACTTATACTCGGTGCGTTTTTCATGGCTACCGATTATGTCACAAGACCCATAAGCAAATCGGGACAGGTAATATTCGGAATGCTGCTGGGTATACTGACCGCAGTGTTCAGAGTCTTCGGTCCGACGGCCGAAGGAGTTTCCTATGCGATCATAATCGGCAACATTCTTGTTCCGCTTATCGATAAGCTTACCGTACCTGCATATTTCGGAAAGGGGGCGGTAAAGAGTGAATAAGAAGGCTGAGATAAAAGAACTTGTAAAGAATACTCTTATAATGCTTGCGATCACGCTTATCGCGGGCTTTATTCTCGGGTTCGTGTATGAACTCACCAAAGACCCCATTGCCAATATGGAAGAAAAGGCAAGGCAGGAAGCCAATGCGGCTGTATTTGTAAATGCTTCTTCGTTTGAAGAACAAAGCTTTGATAAAGATCAGATGCTTAAATGCCTCGAAGACGATTATAAAAACGTCGAGATCACTGAAGTTCTTGCGGCAAAGGATTCCGGCGGCGCACAGATCGGTTATGTGTTTGAGATCACGAGCCACGAAGGTTTCGGCGGAGATATCGTGTTCAGACTGGGTGTTCAGAATGACGGAACGGTCAATGCGATAGCGATCACGTCAATATCCGAGACCGCGGGGCTTGGTATGAGAGCCGAAGAAGTTATAGTTCCGCAGTTTTTTGAAAGAAGAGCGGACAGCTTTGAGGTCACAAAGACCGGTTCCGCCCTCGACAATCAGATAGATGCCATTTCAAGTGCCACGATCACATCAAAGGCATTTGTTAACGGTGTAAATGCCGGACTTTTGTATTTAAGAGAAGTATTGGGAGGGGGTGTTGTGAATGAATAAGCAAAATCAAAGCATTCCCGCTCAAATGGGTGAAAGACTTGTAAACGGTCTTTTTAAAGAAAATCCCACCTTTGTACTTTTACTCGGTATGTGTCCTACGCTTGCGGTGACCACAAGTGCGGTCAACGGTCTCGGCATGGGACTTACCACAATGGTGGTACTTGCATTAAGCAATCTTATCATCTCGCTTTTAAGAAAGGTCATTCCGAATAAGATCAGAATACCTGCGTTTATCGTTATAATCGCTTCGTTCGTAACGATCGTGGAGCTTTTGCTTAAGGCATATATTCCGTTCCTTTACGATGCACTCGGTATATATATACCGCTTATAGTCGTTAACTGTATCATCCTCGGACGTGCGGAGGCATATGCTTACTCACACGGCCCGATCCCGTCTCTTTTCGACGGTATCGGAATGGGACTGGGCTTCAGCCTGGCTCTTACGATTCTCGGAGGTTTCAGAGAGCTTCTCGGAGCGGGAGAGATTTTCGGTTATCATATCATGCCGGACGGATTTGTGCCGGTGAGCATATTTATAATGGCACCCGGTGCGTTCTTTGTAATGGCACTGCTTACCGCACTTCAGAACTTTATCAAGGATATCGGTCAAAAGCACGGAAAGGATATGTCAAAAGTCGGCTCCGGCTGTGGCGGAGACTGTATGGCCTGCGATAAGGAATGTAAGGTTGTCGCTCCGGCAGCGGAAGAGGAGAAGCCTGAAGAGACCGTCAAGGAAGATAAAAAGCCTAAAAAGTCCGTTAAGGAAGAATTAAAGGCTGAAGAAGCCGTTAAAGAAGAGCCAAAGGCTGAAGAACCCGTTAAGGAAGAGCCAAAGACTGAAGAACCCGTTAAGGAAGAGTCAAAGGCTGAAGAACCCGTTAAAGAGGAAACTAAGGCCGAAGAGCCAAAGCCCGAAGGATCAAAGACCGAAGAGACAAAAACGGATGGTTCCGATAAGGAAAGCAGTCCCGAAAAGACAGAGGAAACATCCGAAGAAGATAAGGCTTCAAAGCCTAACTTTATCACCGTTCTTTCCGGCAGATTTGCCGACTTTAAAGAAAAGCAGTCTGTAAAGAATACGGAAAGAAAGGCGGCAAGAGAAGAAGCTTCTAAGAAAAAAGCCGAAGAAAAGGCAGAGCTTGCCGCCAAGAAAGCCGAAGAAAAGGCAGCTTTGGCCGCAAAGAAAGCCGAAGAAAAAGCTGCTTTGGAAGCAAAGAAGGCTGAAGAAAAAGCGGCACTTGAGGCAAAGAAGGCTGAGGAAAAGGCAAAAGAAGAAGCCCGCAAGGCTTTGGAAGCCGAAAAAGCCGAAGAAGAGCGTATCTTAAGAGAAGCTGAAGAAACCGTCAAGGCAGCCGAAGAGGCGAAGGCTGCAGAAGAAGCAAGGAAAGCCGAAGAGGCAAAGGCTGCCGAAGAAGCAAAGCAAGCTGAGGAGGCAAAAGCCGCAGAAGAAGCAAAAGCCGCAGAAGACGCAAGAAAAGCAGAAGAACCTAAAGAAGGTGAAGCGGCACAAACTGCTGAGGCAACCGAAAATGTTCAATCTTCGGATCTCGATGATGACATTGAATTTTTTAATCTCGAAGAGTTTAAGAGCCGTATAAATAAGCCTGCCAAAAAGAAGTCGCACAAAAAATCGAGCATAGATAAAGCGAAATTGCTTCTTTCAAAGGCAGAAGAAAGTTTAAAGGAGGATGAGAACAATGATTAGAAGTCTTATATTTCTTGCATTGGGTTCAGCCCTTATAAACAATGTCGTTTTAAGCCAGTTTTTGGGCTTGTGTCCGTTCCTTGGCGTTTCCAAAAAGGTCAAGACAGCTGTCGGAATGGGTACATCGGTTATATTTGTCATAACCTTAAGCTCGATCGTTACAGGAATTCTGTATGAGCAGCTGCTTGTAAGATTCCACATCGAATATTTGAAAACGATAATATTCATACTTGTTATCGCCGCTCTTGTGCAGTTTTTGGAGATGTTTTTAAAGCGTTACATACCTTCTTTGTACAGTGCTCTCGGTGTATACCTTCCGCTTATCACCACAAACTGTGCTGTTTTGGGCGTGGCACTTACAAATGTCAATAAAAGCTACAGCCTTCTTGAGGGAACAGTTAACGGATTTGCCACGAGTGTGGGTTTTGCGATCTCGATAATCATACTCGCCGGTATCCGTGAAAAGATACAGTACAACGATATTCCGAAACCGTTTAAAGGCATGCCGATCGTTCTCATATCGGCAGGACTCATGGCGATCGCCTTCTGCGGTTTCTCGGGACTTTTGTAGGAGGGCGTGACATGGATTTCGGATCGATAGTTACCGCTCTTATCATAATAGGTTCGATAGGGCTGTTTGTAGGTATATTTTTAGGGATCGCGGGAATAGTATTTAAAGTTGAAGTAAATGAAAAAGAAGAAGCAGTGCTGTCGAAGCTTCCGGGCAATAACTGCGGCGGATGCGGGTTCCCCGGCTGTGCGGGACTTGCACATGCGATCGTTAACGGTGAGGCGGAGATAAACCGCTGTCCCGTAGGCGGTCAGGCCGTTGCCGACGAGATAGCAAATATCATGGGTACAAAGGCCGAAGCAACGGAAAGAAAGGTTGCGTTCGTAGCTTGTAAAGCCCATTGCGAAGACGCTTCGATGGATTATGAATATTACGGCGTGAATGACTGCAGAATGTTAAGCTTTGTGCCTAACGGCGGTCCCAAATCGTGTAATCAGGGATGCTTGGGTTTCGGTACCTGCGCTTCTGTCTGTCCTTTTGACGCCATCCATGTCGAAGACGGCGTTGCAGTTGTGGACAGGGATAAATGTAAGGCCTGCGGAAAGTGTGTTGAGGTATGCCCGAAGCATCTTATATCGCTCATTCCTTATAATGCAAAGTATGCGGTTGCATGCTCCAATACAGAAAAAGGCGCGATAACCACCAAGCAGTGTAAAGTCGGCTGCGTGGGCTGTTCTCTCTGCGTAAAGAGCTGTCCCAACAATGCAGTTAAATTTGAAAATTTCAATGCGACGATCGATTACGCACTTTGCAAAAACTGCGGTGCATGTGCGGAGAAATGTCCGAAGAAGGTTATCAACGAGCTTTATCAGTAGAGATGATCTCTCTTGTGTCGGTTATGAATATCGCTTCATATCCGGGATAGTTATCAAGATATTTTGTTCCTTCATCGATCCCTTTGATGAAGAGGATGGTGGAAAGCGCATCGCATATCGTCGATTTTTCGCCTATTATACTGACACTTAACAGGTTGTTCCTTACGGGGTAGCCGGTTTTTGTATCAAGGATATGATGATAAAGAACATCGTCTTTTATAAAGAAACGTTCGTAGCTTCCGCTTGTTACAACACTTTTATCGATAACCTCGACTGTCGTTATCGATCCGTCGCTAAAGGGGTCGGGGTCTTTAATGCCTATCTTAAACGGTTTATTGCCGGGCTTTGAGTTTATGGTAAGTACATTTCCTCCAAGATTTATAAATCCGTAGTCCACATCATAGTTTTTTATCTCTTCTTTTAAGACATCGGCAATATAGCCTTTGGCAATGCCGCCGAGATCGAGCATGGCCTTATCGTCCTTTAAGGTTACGTTTGTGCCGTCAAGGATCACATTTTCATAATTTACGTGAGATAAGGCATCTGATATTTCCGCATCGGAAGGGACCGCCGGGTCATCGGATTTAAAATCCCATATATCGGTAAGGGCTCCTATGGTCGGATCGAACCGCCCGTTAGTTTCTTTGGCAAAAGAAAGCGCATCGCCTAAGATCTCGGCGGTCTTTTCATTTACATTTACGGTCTTTCCGCCCGCATGATTAATGACATAAATGTCGGAAGTTTCGGTATTTTTATTAAGAAGGCCGTCGTATAAGGCCGCAAGTTCCATACACTTTTGGGCGGCGTCTTTTGCTTCGCTTCCGAAAAGATCGACCATTATGACGGTATCGAAATAGAAACCCGAAAGAGAAATTTCGGTTTCTTTTGATTTGCATGCCACAAGAGAAAGCATTAATGATATAATCAATGTTAAAGTTAAGATCTTTGAAGAGGTTTTTCTTTTCATAGTTATAGATTTTAACGCATATCCGGTAAAAAGGGAACGTATTAATGAAGCTTGATGATGATTTTAACAGTTCATACGAGAAGGGCAAATTCCAGACTACGATAACTGCCGTTGCCGTAATAGCGATAGTTACCGTTATTGTTTTTGTGCTCATATTAAATGCCGATTCCGTTAAAAGAACCGCATCTTCGACAAAGACGGCCTCGATCATAAGCGAGATAGCATCGATCGGAAGCGATGATACTTCCGATGAAGTTATTGACGATTACGTTCCGTTATCGACTCTTCATCCCGAAGATCTTGATTTTTATGAGATGTATCACGAAACATCGGAATCCGTTTCCGTTTCCGAGGAAGAACCGGCCGAGGTCGAAGAAGATCCCGCGACGGACGGAAAGCATACGCTTGTCGTTATGCCCGACGGTACGGAAGAATGGGTATCGATAAGCAAGTATATTACCAAAAATATCTACGATTATACGAATCTTTCGGACCTTGACGGTATCAAGGAATATACCTACAACAACCGTGTTGTGAGTGCTTTCGGCGTGGATGTGTCGAAAGATCAGGGCTATATCGATTATGTTAAGCTTCAGAAAGCCGGGGTCGATTTTGTAATGATACGTGTCGGCGCCAGAGGCTATTCAAGCG
>JAGCCY010000035.1 GCA_017651385.1 Lachnospiraceae bacterium | reverse complement strand
GGTGCCTAGCAACTTCCTTTTTAACACGATATATCGATATTGGAACCTATATTCGGATTAACCGATACTTCCATTGCAGAGCGATCGATCATATTAACGATCTGTTTTCCCATTGATTCGTTTGTATCAATGGCTTTACTTAAAACAGCCGTTCCGACATCGTTCTGAATATTGATCTGTGACATCGTCATAGCCAATGCAGCTATATCCATATGCGTCGCCCTCCTTTCTTGCAATCAGTATAGTACTATAGTATTAACGAAAAATAAAACGGGGAGGTGATATCTCACCTCCCCCATAAAATCCGGCTTATTCTCAAGCCTTGCCATCCGAACCAAGAACATTGATGATCTTGTGAGCAACCATGTCCTTAACAGCCTGACGAGCGGGCTTTAAGTACTGACGGGGATCGAAGTGATCCGGATGCTCTGCAAAGTACTTACGGATGTTACCTGTCATAGCAAGACGGATATCGGAGTCGATATTGATCTTACATACAGCAAGTGTTGCAGCCTTACGAAGCTGTTCTTCCGGAATACCTACTGCATCGGGCATGTTTCCGCCGTACTGGTTAACCATCTTAACGAATTCCTGAGGAACGGAAGATGAACCGTGAAGAACGATCGGGAAACCGGGAAGTCTCTTGATACACTCTTCAAGAACGTCGAAACGAAGCGGAGGGGGAACAAGGATGCCTTCTTCATTTCTTGTACACTGAGCTGCAGTGAACTTATATGCGCCGTGGCTGGTTCCGATTGCGATCGCAAGGGAGTCACAGCCTGTACGGGAAACGAATTCCTCAACTTCTTCGGGTCTTGTGTAGCTTTCGTGACCTGCTTCAACAACTACTTCGTCTTCGATACCTGCAAGAGTACCAAGCTCTGCTTCAACAACTACGCCGTGATCGTGAGCGTACTCAACAACCTGCTTTGTAAGTGCGATGTTGTCTTCGAAAGACTTTGAAGAAGCATCGATCATGACAGATGTGAAACCACCGTCGATACAGGACTTGCAAAGTTCGAATGTATCGCCGTGATCAAGGTGAAGTGCAATCGGGATATCGGGATTTTCGATAACCGCTGCCTCAACAAGTTTTACAAGATAAGTGTGATTGGCGTATGCACGAGCACCCTTGGAAACCTGAAGAATAACAGGGCTCTTTAATTCACCGGCTGCTTCGGTAATACCCTGAACAATCTCCATGTTGTTAACGTTGAAAGCACCGATGGCGTAACCGCCGTCATAGGCCTTCTTGAACATTTCGGTTGTAGTAACTAATGCCATTATTAAAACCTCCTTAGATTATGATTGTTTATCATTACATGTATGACATGTATTGTACATTAAACCGGATCAAACTTCAAACATAAGGTCAGCATATGTGGGGAACGGCCAAACCTTTTTATCGACCATCCTCTCAAGCCGGTCTGCGGGAGCCCTTAATGCTTCCATAGCCGGCACGACCTTTTCTCTGAAAAAGAACGCGCGCTCTTTCTGCGATTTATATGTGATCGCTTCTTCTCTTAAATTCTTGAGCGTTACAAGGGCCACATCCATAGCGGTGAGTTCTTTGTTGATATCGTTAAGAAGTCCCATCTGCACAACAGGTGTGACTCCCGCCTTAATCATCTCGTTTACGGCAATTGCAAGCTCACCCGAATATGTGGCAACGGACGGGATTATCTGCTTTGAAGCCATATCGATCATTGTGCGGGCTTCGATATTGACCGTCTTTGTGTATGTCTCGTATAAGATCTCGGCTCTCGATTCAAGCTCCGCACCCGAAAAGATGCCAAACTTCTCAAAGAGTTTAACCGACTTCTCGGTCGTTAAAGTATCTATCGAATCGATCATGGACTTAATATTGACAAGTCCTCTTTTGGCTGCTTCTTCGCGCCATGCATCGGAATAGCCATCACCGCTGAATATTATCCTCTGATGTTCGGTAAAGTTCTTTGTGATAATATCATGAACGGCCGTCTTAATATCATCGGCTTTTTCAAGCACATCACACACATCGGAGAATACCTCCGCAACTATCGTGTTCATGACGATGTTGGGGCTTCCTATGGATTCAGAGCTTCCGACAGATCTGAATTCGAACTTATTGCCGGTAAAAGCAAACGGCGACGTACGGTTCCTGTCGGTTGCGTCCATCTCAAAATCGGGAAGTGTGGAAACACCCGACTTAAAAGTCTTTCCTTCTTTTAAGTTATTGGCCTCGCCGAATTCTATTATCTGTCTTACGACATCTTCAAGCTGCTCGCCCAGAAATACGGAAATGATCGTAGGGGGTGCTTCATTGCCTCCAAGTCTTGAATCATTACCGACACATGCGGCGCTCTGCGCAAGAAGATCGGCATGAGTGTCAACAGCCTTGATGATACATGAAAGCACCAAAAGAAACTGAATGTTTTCATTGGGCGAGTCACCCGGATCCAGAAGATTTATGCCGTCATCAGTATTAAGCGACCAGTTATCGTGCTTACCCGAACCGTTAACTCCCTTAAAAGGCTTTTCGTGAAGAAGACATGCGAGTCCGTGACGCGTTGCAACCTTCTTCATGAGCTCCATGATAAGCTGGTTGTGATCCATGGCTATATTGGCCGTTTCATAGATCGGTGCAAGCTCGTGCTGTGCCGGAGCGACCTCATTGTGCTGTGTCTTTGCGGTCACACCGAGTTTCCAGAGCTCTTTGTTTAAGTCATTCATATAGGCTCCGATCCTTTCCTGGATCGTGCCATAATAGTGATCGTCAAGTTCCTGACCCTTGGGTGCGTTTGCTCCGAAAAGAGTACGTCCCGCAAAAATGAGGTCTTCACGCTGTAAGTACTTTTTCCTGTCTACAAGAAAATATTCCTGCTCGGGTCCTACCGAAGCGGTGATCTTCTTAGACGTGGTGTTGCCCAAAAGTCTTAATAATCTTATTGCCTGGGTATTGACAGCTTCCATCGAACGAAGAAGCGGAGTTTTCATATCCAAAGCTTCGCCCTTGTAAGAGCAGAAAGCCGTGGGAATACAGAGAATGGTGCCTATGGCATCTTCTTTAAGAAAAGCGGGACTGGTCATATCCCATGCCGTGTAACCTCTGGCTTCAAAGGTCGCACGAAGTCCTCCCGAAGGAAAACTTGATGCATCGGATTCTCCCTTTATGAGTTCTTTGCCGGAAAATTCAAGCATACATCTGCCTTCCTCATCGGGATGCTTGATGAATGCGTCATGTTTTTCGGCGGTAACTCCCGTAAGCGGCTGGAACCAGTGTGTATAGTGTGTTGCACCGTTTTTGACCGCCCAGTCTTTCATGGCGTTGGCAACAATATCGGCTGTCTTAAGCGGAAGTTCTCCGCCCTCTTCACGGATGTGCATAACCTCGTTAAACACGTCTTCGGGCAGATATTCGCGCATCTTGGCTACTGTAAATACATTTTTCGCAAATATTTCTTCTACATTAACCGAATTTGACATTGGCTCTCTCCACTGAAACTTACATCTGTTGTTTCTCAATGGATTTTACTCCATCGAACGCTCAACGGTCAATAAAAAAACGGACCGGCGTCTAAATTTCAGTATTTTTTCGTCTTAAGATATCTCCCGGACAGGGTTTTTGTGAAAATTTAACATGAAGTTCCTGCCTCGAATGAGGGGCGCTCTCCTGAAAATTACCTTCCGAATCGTTTATATCCAAAACCTTTATGAAAACATTTTCACCCGTCGGTTTCATGATCTCGATCTCTTCGCCGACCGAGAACTTGTTCTTTTGCTCAAACACTACATAGTCAGGCCTGTCATCATCCTTCTCGACCGTACCTAAATATATATATTCGTTGATATATGTGTTATTGTCGTATACCTGACTTTCCTCGTCGGGCTTACCGTAATAAAAGCCTGTGGAAAACTGCCTGTAGGTACACTTAGATATCTCCTCGTTGTACCAGTCCGTATTGGCAAGGTATTTCTCTTTTGATTCCATGTAATCGTCTATGGCTTTTCTGTAGGTGCGCGCGACCGTTGCCACATATAAAGCGGTCTTCATGCGGCCCTCGATCTTAAAGCTGTCGATCCCGGCGTCTATAAGTTCGGGAATGTGACCTATCATATTAAGATCCTTGGAATTAAAGATAAAGGTTCCGCGTTCGTTTTCATAAACGGGAAGATATACTCCGGGACGCTGTTCTTCCACAACCGCATATTTCCATCTGCAGGGATGCGTGCACGCTCCGCGGTTTGCATCACGACCCGTAAAATAATTTGAAAGAAGGCATCTTCCGGAATACGAGATACACATAGCGCCGTGTATGAAACACTCGATCTCCTTATCGTCGGGGATATGCTCACGGATCTCTTTTATCTCTCTTAAAGAAAGCTCTCTTGCGGCAACTACTCTTTTTGCTCCAAGCTTATACCAGAAATTGAAGGTATCGTAATTTGTGTTGTTGGCCTGGGTCGAAACATGAATGTCTATCTCGGGACATATCTCACGGGCCATCATAAACATACCCGGGTCCGCTATGATAAGAGCATCAGGTTTAAGTTCCTTAAGTTCTTTAAAATACTGCCTTGCACCGTCAAGATCGTAATTATGTGCCAGTATATTGGCGGTAACATGAACCTTTGCCCCGTGTTCATGGGCATACAAAATACCCTCGGCCATCTCGTCGGGGCCGAAGTTTTTGGCTTTTGCGCGAAGCCCAAAGGCTTCTCCTCCTATGAATACGGCATCCG